>JAQWOT010000263.1 GCA_029245725.1 SAR324 cluster bacterium
ATATATCGAATCCAATCAGTACTATGACAAAGAAATTGAAAAACGTGGTCTGGACCAATACTTCAGTCAACTAGCTTCCGGTCGACCACAAATTTTCGGTTTGTATTGGTCCAAACCTCAAATCGAAGCACGCCAGTCTGAAGAACTAGCGTCAGCAAGAAGATGGTTGAATAAGCTCTGGGATCATAATCAGTCTGGCCAACCAGTCTTCAATCCAGATCAAGAATGCTCCTATGCTGATCGATTGCGTCGACGCCAGCCCGGCGATAGCACCCTTGGCCTTTCACCACACGTTGACGGGGGTTCAGTGGAGCGTTGGCTGGATGAGGGCTTCCACAATGTTTATCGACATGTTTACTCTGGGGAATGGCAAAAGTATGATCCCTTTGCAGCGGCTCATCGTACCGAGACAAAAGAGATCCCTTCTCCTGCCGTCTGCCAGATGTTCCGAACATTTCAAGGATGGACTGCCTTAACACCACAAGGACCCGGTGAAGGTACACTTCAACTCATTCCAATTGCCAGAGGAATGGCCTGGATTCTTCTCAGGGCATTGCAGAATGATGTTGCCGATGACGATCTCTGTGGAGCAAAAGCTGGAAGAGCTCTCTCCATTCTGACTGACTACCACCAACTGCTACTGAAAGCTTTGGTCCCCATTCCAAAGGTTCAACCTGGTGATACTGTGTGGTGGCACCCAGACGTCATTCATGCTGTAGAAGATCATCATCAAGGAAATGACTACAGCAATGTCATGTACATTGGTGCGGCCCCTGATTGCGAAAAGAATCAGATTTTCCTCCACAAGCAAGCCGAAGCCTTTCTACAAGGACGATCCTGTCCTGACTTTGCCCCAGAAGACTATGAAGTCGATTTTGTCGGAAGAGCTCAATTAAGTAATTTAACTGAGCTAGGGTGCCTGCAAATGGGACTATCATAGTTTAGCAAACCTATCCCACTCAACGTCTACTGCAGACAGTTTTTTCAGGTCTGCTCCCCTCTCGAGATTTGAGCATTACACTTCCTGAAAAGTGTCTCACGAATCTCCACCTAATCGAAATCCACATCGAATCAAGGCTCACGTCCTTAATTTTCCCCTTCCAACTTCTCCATATTGTGAAAAACCATTTTGAAAAATAGCTGGTAACCAAGTTGGTTATCAAAACAGTTTCTTAATTTTTAGTTGTCAGTTTTCATCAATAGAGAAATTATTTGACAAAAGTAATCGATAATTGCATCGTATTCTTAATTCTCTATTGAAGAGGCCAATTTTTTGAGGATGGGATATGCAGCGCGATGAACAATTAAAGAAGATTACTGAAGAACCACTTGATGTGCTTGTCATAGGGGGAGGAATCAACGGAGCAGTCTCCTTTGCGGCACTTGCAGGACAGGGCCTCAAGGTTGGTCTGATTGATCGAAAGGACTTTGCCAGTGAGACAAGTATGCACTCCTCCAACCTAGTGTGGGGTGGCATCAAATATATGGAGAGCTATGAGTTTGGTCTCGTTCGAAAGCTGTGCATGTCGCGTAACCAGTTGATGAGGGCCTATCCCACTAACATACGAGAACTCCGTTTCTTTACC
>JAQWOT010000264.1 GCA_029245725.1 SAR324 cluster bacterium
AAGGAGAATGCTGTAGTGATTGACGTCGGAATCAACCGACTCCCATCATTTGATCCCAACAAAAAAGGTAAGCTATGTGGAGATGTTGATTTTGAAGCCGCTTTCGACAAAGCTAGATTAATAACCCCTGTTCCAGGTGGAGTAGGGCCTATGACGATTGCGATGTTGATGAGAAATACAGTATTGGCTGCTAGATTGCAAAACTGCCCTCAAACAATTGAATAAAGATTTTAAGAAAATATTCTTTTAAGAATTTTTTCAAATTCGCAGATTTCCTGATGATCTTAAAAAATCCTTGACATAGTTTTTTTGGCAGGTAGCTTTAAATAAAATTTTACCTGCCGATTTTATTCTCATTCTGAGCTCAAACTTCCTTTGCTTTCAATAAGATAATCTCTAAAGTTTCTTCCAAAATACTATCCTCGTATACATACCCTTTTAACTTCTTTTTGATAATTCGCCAAAACTCCTCGTTAAAATTACGGAATTGGTCCGTATAAATCCCGAGTTGTCCAATTAACCTGAATCAACCAACCCTTGTCTTCCCCTCCAGGAAAACTATGCGTGAACATGAAAACAGATCCCGCCAC
Source organism: SAR324 cluster bacterium (assembly GCA_029245725.1). NCBI lineage: Bacteria > Deltaproteobacteria > SAR324 cluster bacterium. The sequence continues at coordinate 591 of JAQWOT010000264.1, forward strand.
GACGCTCCAGAAACTTTGAATTTGATTGAACTCAAAAAGAAGGACATCAATTCCTTGATCAAAATTGCTAGGGAATACAATATTGAAAACGCAAACAGTATGCGTGTTCAGGATTTGATATTTGCCCTTTTGCAAGCTCAAACAAAGCAGAATGGAGTGATTTATGGTTCGGGTGTGCTAGAAACACTACCCGACGGATTTGGTTTCCTTAGGGCCCCAGATTATAATTACTTACCCGGTCCTGATGATATTTATGTTTCGCCTTCGCAAATCCGAAGATTCAACATGCGAACAGGTGATACTATCTCAGGGCACATTAGACCGCCAAAAGAAAGCGAACGCTATTACGCCTTGCTTAAGGTTGAAGAAGTTAATTTCCGTCCACCAGATCAAGCCTTTGAAAAAATCCTTTTCGACAACTTAACGCCGCTTTATCCCGAGGAACCGCTCTCGTTAGAAAGAGGAGATAAAGATCTCACAACTCGTGTGATTGATTTGGCTGCACCGATTGGTAAGGGTCAACGTGGGCTGATTGTGGCTCCACCAAGGACTGGAAAAACAATGATCCTCCAGTCAATTGCGAACAGCATTACTACGAATCATCCAGAAGTTGATTTGATTGTATTGCTTATAGATGAACGTCCTGAAGAAGTCACAGATATGCAACGCAGTGTTCGAGGAGAAGTAATTAGTTCGACCTTTGATGAGCCTGCCACCAGACACGTTCAAGTTTCAGAAATGGTTTTGGAAAAAGCCAAAAGATTGGTTGAGCATCAACGTGATGTTGTGATTCTCTTAGATTCAATCACTAGACTCGCAAGAGCCTACAACTCAGTGGTTCCACCTAGTGGAAAAATACTCTCAGGTGGTGTTGACTCAAACGCTTTGCACAAACCAAAGCGCTTTTTTGGCGCGGCTCGTAATGTTGAGGAGGGAGGATCACTGACGATCATTGCGACGGCTCTGATTGAGACAGGCTCAAGAATGGATGAGGTGATTTTTGAAGAGTTCAAGGGAACAGGAAACATGGAATTAATGCTTGACCGCAAATTGGTTGAGAAGAGAATTTTCCCTGCCATTGACATCAATAAATCTGGCACTCGCAAAGAAGAGTTGTTGATGGAAAAGAATGATTTAGACCGAATCTGGGTACTAAGGAAAGTACTTGCTCAACTTAGTTCAATTGAATCTATGGAGTTCATGGTAGAAAAACTATCGAAGTTCAAAAGTAATAAAGAATTCTTGAATATGATGGACAAATAAATTAAGTTAGAATGTTTTGTTCAACTTATAAAAGAATGGTCTGTCATGAAAGCTGAAATACACCCTAGCTTCGAACCAACCAAGTTTATCTGCACCTGTGGTAATATTCTCGAGACTTTTTCTAACCTTGGTGGTGAGAAAAACGTCGACATATGTTCAAGTTGCCATCCTTTCTTCAGTGGTAAGGAGCAAAGGATGATTGATACCACAGGCCGTGTGGAGAAATTCCGAAGACGTTATCAACGCTCCTGAGCAAATATGCTCGATGAGAAGCTGTCCTCACTGAAGCAACGGCATGAAGAGCTGACTCACCTGCTGAGTCAGCCTGAAATCCTCCAAGACTCCTCCAGATATCGCAAATTTACGCGTGAGCACTCCGATCTAGAAGAAATTGTTGCTACCTACTCCCAACTAACCAACCTGCGGCTACAAATTAGAGATAACGAGACACTCGTTTCTGATCCAAGTGAAGAGAAGGAGCTACAGGAACTGGCGCTTGAGGAGTTATCCCAACAACAAGAAGAACAAAAATTTCTTGAAGGAAGTTTACAAAGACTTCTCCTACCAAAAGATCCGAATGATCAAAGAAATGTGATTCTTGAAATTCGGGCTGGGACTGGAGGAAATGAAGCTGCTTTGTTCGCACGTGATTTGTTTCGCATGTATGGAAAATATGCAGAAAGCCTCGGCTGGCGGATTCAGGTGCTGAGCGAACATGAAAATGATCTTGGCGGCTTCAAGGAAATCACTGCTTCAGTTGAGGGATCTGAAGTTTTCGCGAATTTGAAATTTGAGGCAGGTGTTCATCGTGTACAAAGAGTTCCGAGAACAGAAACTCAGGGACGTATTCATACTTCTGCAGCTACTGTAGCAATCATGCCTGATGTGGAAGAACTAGAAGTAGAAATAAATCCAAGTGATTTGAGAATCGATGTTTTTCGTTCGTCAGGACCGGGTGGGCAAAGTGTAAATACCACTGATTCAGCTGTCAGAATCACCCACTTACCAAGTGGAATGGTTGTCATTTGCCAAAATGAAAAGTCTCAGCTTAAAAACAAAAACCAAGCTTTAAAAGTATTAAGAGCTAGGCTGTTTGAGGCTGAACAAGAGGCTCGGCAACAAGAAAGTTCTGCCCAACGAAAAGGTATGGTTGGTTCAGGAGATCGCAGTGAAAGAATACGAACTTATAATTTTCCCCAGAATCGCATCACCGACCACCGAATCAATTTTACTCTTTATAAATTAGAAGAGGTAATGCTGGGGAGACTAGAATTTTTGATTCAACCCCTTAGACAACAAAACCAGATAGAGCAGTTGAAAAATCAAGGTGTTGAAGCCTGAGATTTCTCAAATCGCCCCGGTTTCTGAGGGAGAAAAAACCATCCCCCAAACAAGAAAGACGGTAAAATAACAAGCGCAAAGAAATTGCCAATGTTGTGCCGGATTTCTTCACTCGTTTCAAGGCTGCTCAAAGGTTGATAAAAACCAATAAAGTAAGCAGCTAAGCAGGCAAGCCAACAAAAAATAAAAGTTATATAACCCGTTTTTTGGCGAATACCTGCCCATAGTAGTAAAATGAAAGTTAGTCCTGGTAACCAGAAGAAAAGTAAGCCTCCAAAAATTCCAAAAAATATTCCATCAATCAGCCCAAGTATTATTGATATAATCAGTTCAAGTGCTCTAACTAATTCCAAAGAATTTTGAATTTTTTCAAGTATGAGTGAGCAAACAAGCATCGCAGGAAATATGCTTAGGATCTGAAAAAGTCTTCCTAATGAGAGATTAGAAAAACTCTTGAACAGAAAGTTGAATTTAGTTGTTGAGAAAGTTTGCTTAACAGAATTTTCAGAAAGCTCTTCACAGGTAATTGATAAACTATCAGATTGAGCTCTCTGTATTGCTTCATCCTCCGCAGCTTTAATGTCAATAAAATTATATTTATCTTTTAAAAAAGTATATTGAGCATAGGAATCAGGGTGATAAAGCTTAGCTTTTTTTCTGAAAGCGTCACGGATCTGATCAAAATTGCGAGTTGGATTGATTCCCAGAATTTCCCAGCAATCTGGACGATTCATTGTATGGAAGGAGTTTCTGTTTTAGTTCTATACCCGTAGCGAGCAAGAAAAGTTGAGAACAACATTAGATTCTTGAATCGGTTTTGATAAAGCAGGTGTAGAGCTGAGTTGATAATTTCTATTGGATAATGGCGAATAGAGTAACCCGAGGCTTCAGAATCGGTAATAGATCCAAGGTGTTCTTTAAAAATTAAGTTGGCATCAGCATCATTTGAAGCAAAGCTTTCTCTTAAACTTCGTGCAACTTCATCATACTGTTGATCAGAAATTAAAGATTCATCTAGACGATAGTATAGAAAAGAATGAACTAAGAATTGTCGAACTAATCTATTGAGTGTCTCTGTTGCCATCATAGAACTCACTCTGTTTGACTTGTTGAGTTCATATAGTTGTAGCAGTGCTTTAGCCAGTGCGTGAAAAAGTCATTACGATGAGTCTTCCAGTTATTCAAGGGTCGGTCGGGGTCAAACTTTTCAGGACCAACAAAGTGATCTTGCTGACTAATGAATCGGAGCATCTGTGAAGAAGTGCACTCTGGATTTCCAAGATGCATGAGCCATTGCCCGTTGTCAGTATCCCAGATCAGAGGCTCTCCTTGACTTCTACAAAGTATCCTAAATTTCCCATCCGCAGCGTTTGCTTCAAGTAAGTCATTCAGAGGTGCTAATTTCCTGACTTGGGGACAATAGAATAGATCATCTGATTCTCCAGTAACAGGATGATCACTCGCTTGGTTTGTTACCTCCCAGACGCCAATTCTGGGAACTTCCAAAGCTTGATAGCCAACTCCACAAAGTTCGGTCATCCATAGTGCTCCGTAGCCCAAGCCCATGATGGGCAATGTTCCACGCAGTTCAATGAGCTTTCGATCTAACCTTTGACGAAAGTCTTTACTTGGTTCCAACAGTCCAGAACCAACAATCACAAGTCCATCTAAATTGTTTGCTCTCAGTAGATCATAAATTTCCTCATCCATTGAATAAATACCATCAATCATCACCGGCAAAGATTGGATGATGGACATACCCATAGGGCGGTAAAGGTTGATCTGCTCCACCATAGACTGTTCTTCAGTAGGCAGAAAACCAATTCGAAGAGGTCGAATATCCTGACGTAACGCTTGTTCCTGCTTTATACAGGTTATGTGGTTTTCCTCTAAAGTCCTTCGGCCATGGTAGTTATCAGGAACAACAATGGTCATTTCGACTTATTGAATGGGGTTTCAGTAAATATTTTATCTACTCTCGACAAAACCTTGCCGTCATGTAGTTTGAGTTGCAGTGTTTGTCCAACATAAACTTGTTGTACGCTTTTGATAATTTTTTGTTGCTGATCAAAGATAACACTAAATCCTCGATTCAACACTGAAAGTGGACTCAACGCATCTAACTCGCTTATCAGTTCATGCAATTTCTGTTGTTTAGTATTTTGAAATACTGAGATCGCTCTAGAAATTCTATGATGTTTTTCAGTGAGAAGATTTTGAGACTTCATCACTTCATACTTTGGATTCTTATTCAACAACCTCCGTGTAAGTGAAGTAAGATTTTCATGAATTTGTCTTTGACTCAAGTTCCACGATCTCTTTAGACGAAACGCAAGATCTTCAATTCTTTCTCGTTGGATTTTAAGCGCTCGCTCAGGTGAGTTGAGCCTTTGAGTTTTGTCCGAGAAATCTTTTTTTGACTGACTTAGTCTATGGGTTATTTGTTGACATAGCCTCTCAAACAAATTTCTTGTTGTGTAGACAAGATCCTCTTTGGAGGGTACTGCTAATTCCATAGCAACAGAAGGAGTCGCAGCTCGAACATCCGCAACGAAGTCTGTGATTGTAAAGTCAGTTTCGTGCCCAACCGCTGAGATGACAGGAAGTTTTGATTTAGCTACGGCTCGAGCTAAATTTTCATCGTTGAAAGCCCAAAGATCTTCCAAGGATCCTCCTCCCCTGCCTATAAGAAGTACTTCCAAGCACATTTCATTAGCCTGTTCATTGAGCCATTCAATCCCTTTTACAAGCGATGATGGAGCATTGGGGCCTTGTACGATAGATGGAAACAATATCAATCTCATGTCAGGAAATCGCCTCTTGAGAACCTTCAGCATGTCTTGGATAATTGCTCCGGTCGGAGAGGTCACAACACCAATTGCTTTGGGTAAGAAGGGTAATTTTCTCTTCCGATTTGCTTCAAAGAGACCTTCAGCCAAAAGTTTTTTTCGAAGTTGTTCATAAGCCATTTGGAGCGCACCTGCTCCTTTTGGCTCCAAACCAGTCACATTTATTTGGTACTCACCACGTTGCTCATAAACTTGTAAAGAGCCTCGTGCCCAAACAGCCATTCCTTCTTCGGGGACAAAGCTCAGTCGCATTGCTGCTTGTTTGAACAAAATCCCCCGTAGCTGAGATTGTTCATCTTTAATGACGAAATACCAGTGCCCTGAACCAGCTTGATGCACATTTGATAGTTCACCCTCTACTACCAACGTGCGAAAACTTCCTTCCAGGAGCAGCCGTACACTTCTTGTTAATTCCGATACGGTCCAGACTGGGTTGGGTTCCTCAAGTGTGAGTTGATCTGGTTCTTTTTGTAGTTTGTTTTGATCTAGAGGTGCTAAATTTTTCGAGTGTGGTTTCGCAACGAAATCACTAATCGAATCAACCTCAAATGGAATTAAGGGCATTGAAGTTAGATGAAAATTGAGAGATATTTGTCAAATCAATATCTCTCAAAAATGGTTCAGGAGGGGAGACTTGGATTAGCTGTGGAAAGATTCTCTTGATTGATGACTTCATTGTTCTCAGATTCAGCCTTCTCCTCTTCTAGAGGATCTTGAACTGAATCAGGAAAGTGGCACAAAGCATTTTTCAAAACTTCCTCTACATGTTTCATTGGGAGGATTTCTAATCCATTTGTTATCTCATCGGGGACCTCCTCCAGATCCTTCAAATTTTCGTGAGGGATCAGAACGGTTTTCATTTCAGCTCGTTTTGCAGCCAGTAGTTTTTCCTTCAAACCTCCAATGGGTAAGACTTTTCCTCGCAAACTAATTTCACCTGTCATGGCGACGTCTTTGCGAACAGGAATACCAGTCAAAGCACTAACCAGAGAAGTGGTGATGGTTACCCCTGCAGATGGTCCATCTTTTGGGACAGCTCCCTCAGGAACATGAATATGTGTATCCATGTCTTTAAATACTTGGGAGAATATTCCAAGTGAGTTGGCTCTGGTTCGAACAAAACTTTGAGCTGCTTGAGCCGATTCCTTCATTACTTCACCAAGTTTTCCAGTAAGTTGTAGTTGACCTGAACCCTTCATAACGCTCACTTCAGTCATCAACAACTCGCCACCAACTTGAGTCCAAGCAAGACCACAAGTGACCCCTACTTCATTTTTGTCTTCGCCTTTAGCATGCTTGTACTTAGGCGCTCCAAGTAATTCGTGAACTTTTTTTTGGTTCACGATCACCTTCTGTTTGGTTTGCTTGGTTACTATTTGAGTAGCCACTTTTCTGCAAATTTTGGAAATCTCTCTCTCAAGATTCCGAACCCCTGCTTCCCTCGTGTATCGCTGTATAATTTCTGAAACAGCTTGTTGGCGTAGGTTGATTTGCTCATTTTTGAGCCCGTTTTCTGCAGTCTGTTTGGGAATAAGATGTTGAATGGCAATGTGTTCTTTTTCTAACTCAGTGTAGCCAGATAATGTGATTGTCTCCATTCGATCTTTCAATGCTGCAGGGATGTTCTGAGCTACATTTGCCGTGCAGAAGAAAAGAACATTTGAAAGGTCATATTCTATCTCAAGATAGTGATCCATAAAGCTTTGATTTTGTTCTGGATCTAAGACTTCAAGCAGGGCGGCTGCGGGATCACCCATGACCCCTCTGTTCATCTTGTCAATTTCATCAAGCAGCATCAGAGGGTTAGTACTCTTTGATTTCCTGAGTGATTGAATAATCTTTCCGGGCATTGCTCCTATGTAGGTTCGACGATGGCCACGTATCTCAGCTTCATCTCTGACACCACCTAGACTCAAGCGAATAAATTTTCTTCCAAGCGCCTCAGCAACTGATTTTGCGAGGGAAGTCTTGCCGACGCCAGGGGGTCCTACTAGACAGATGATTGGTCCGCGGATCTCTCCGACTTGCTTGGCTACGGCCAAATATTCAATGATTCTCTCTTTAACCTTTTCTAAACCGTAGTGGTGTTGGTCGAGAATTTTTTCAGATGCGCCCAGATCAAAGTGATCTTCGGTCTTTTGCTCCCAGGGCATGGAAAGCAGCCAATCAATGTAGTTCCTCACTACATTCGCTTCTGCTGACATTGGCGGCATCATTTTCAGCTTTTTCAATTCACGATTGCCAATCTCTTTAGCTTCTTGTGTCAGAGGAAGTTCATTGATTTTTTTCTGGTATTCTTCAATCTCAGCCTTGCCGTCCTCTTGCCCTAGCTCTCGCTGAATAGCCTTAACCTGTTCATTCAGATAATACTCTTTTTGGGTTCGTCCAATTTGTCCTTGAACTCGTTCTTTTAGTTTTTTCTCTACTTTTTTGAATTCAGCTTCCTCGATCATCCGCTCGTAGACCATTTCCAGACGCTGCTGAGGAGAGATGGTTTCCAGTAACTTTTGCTTCCGCTGTAGATCCATATTCAGTAGTGGTGCGATACGATCTGCCAGTCGATGAGTGGGGTCACTTTCAATTGATAATTTCTCAATTCCTTCGGTGTGTTTCTTGACGTCTTTGAGATAGCGCTTGAGCTCACTGCGAACATTTTTGGAAAGAGCCACCATTTCAGGAGTTTCTTCTTCAATTTCTTCAACAGGTTCGACTACTCCAGTGTAGAAGGGTTCTCCCATTCGAGCTTCAACGAGTCGTCCACGTTGGTGAGCCTCAAAGAGTGCTTTGATCGTCCCATTGTGCAGTCTCATGATCTGCAATACTTGACCAATAGTTCCCATTTCAAACAAATCTTTATCCCCCGGAATTTCAACAAGGGGATCTTCTTGAGCAATCACAAAAATCTTGCGATCAGAAGCTAACGCTTTTTCCAGGGCTGCTATCGATAGAGCTCGGCCAATGAAGAAAGGAGCGGTCATATGCGGAAATACAACGATGTCGCGCATTGGCAACATCGGCATTTCTAAAGTATTTTGTGAGGAAGAAGCACGGGAAGAATTTGACATGCAGATTCCTGTGGAGAAGGCTAAACAGCCGGAAAAAGAAAGAAAGTTAGAGTATGTTTGTTAGGAACTTTTTGCTTACTACACTACACATACTCGAAGTCGCGATGCTGTTAGTGATGGTACATTTAATTGAATTAAATAAATTACTCCTTGATCAAACATTTCGCAAGTTCTGCACCAGCTTAAATCTTGGTAAACCCCAGAATTATCAATTGAAAAATTAGTACATATTTTCAGGCTACGGTTGCCTTTTCGAATTGATCTGTGTAGCAATATCTATTCTTCATAGCTTAATGATTTTACTACATTTAATAAGTTGGTTCACAAGAAAATGCCCTCAACACTGATTCAACTGCTCGATTCTCTCCTTGGTGCGTACAGCCTGGTTCTTCTTGGGAAGGCCATTGTCTCTTGGTTTCCTGTAAATCCATACAACCTGATTGTTCGCTTCCTTGATCGCCTGACAGAGCCTGTACTAACCCCAGTCAGAAAAAACGTCCCACCTGTTGCTGGGATGGATCTTTCAGTTGTTCTGGTATTGGTTGTTATTTCGATTCTAAGAAATATGATTTGGTCCTTTTAGTCTTTGAATCATCATCACTGAAAGAAAATTCCCTATGAATCCTGATTCTACTGATGCCAAAAGTACTGAGGAGGTACCTATTCAGGCACAACGTTTTGTTGTTGGACTTGGAACTTCAGCAGGAGGGTTGGATTCACCGGAAAAATTCTTCAAAAAATGCCACCTGACAATGGCCTCACTCTTGTGGTGGTGCAGAACCTTTCCCCAGACTACAAATCCATGATGGTTGAACTGCTTTCAAAGCACACTCGAATGAAAGTACAGCACGCTGTCGATGGATCGTTGATTAAGCCGGATACCGTCTATTTGATTCCACCTAAAAGACAACTCACGATTCAGGAGGGAAAGCTCTATTTAGTAGAGCAGGCGACAGTTTCTGGGATTAATCTGCCAATTGATATTTTCTTCCGTTCGCTGGCACGTGACCAGGAAAGTCAGGCAATTGCCGTTATTTTTTCAGGTACTGGCACAGATGGAACTTTGGGTGGGCAAGTAGTTAAAGACGTGGGAGGATATGTGTTGGTTCAAACCCCAGAATCAGCTCAATTTGATGGGATGCCGAAATCTGCGATTCAGACAGGCATTGCAGACAGTATTTTACCACCTGAGAACATGCCCCAGGAAATACTTAGGTATGTCGAACATCCATTCGCTTCCAGGGTACGTAATGAGCCCCCATCATCGGATGAAGAGGATGTACTGCATAGACTCCTTGCTGTCCTGCGTCAAGAAACTGGGGTAGATTTTACTGAATATAAGTACGGCTCTCTGCTTCGGAGAATTCAACGAAGAATGGGAGTGATTCAAATCAGTACCCTGGATGAGTACCTTGAGTATCTCTCTACAAACAAGGCAGAAGCACATCTCCTTCACAGCGAATTATTGATAGGAGTTACCCGGTTTTTCAGGGATACAGAGGCCCTTTGATAAACTTCGTGAAAAAGTCTTGCCAGAGTTGTTGTCAGCCCAAAAGCAAAACTCACAGTCTCCTTTGCACATTTGGGTTACCGCCTGCTCGACAGGTGAAGAGGTCTATTCTCTGGCGATTCTGTTGGCAGAAGCAATG
>JAQWOT010000265.1 GCA_029245725.1 SAR324 cluster bacterium
GAATAGGAAAACCTGTTGATTTAGCTGCTTCGGGATTTGATCCTATTGCATAGAGTTTTCTACCAAAGGAAGTATATTTAAGAATCATTTGAAAAGTAATAACTACAAATAGCATCCCTGCTACAACATACCTCAACTGAAAACGCTCATATGTAAAAACATTCATTCGGGGAAGCTCATGGATCCATTTTGGTAATTCTATAGCAAGTACAGTTTGTGCATCAGAGTATTCGACAAGAATTGTTCTAAATAGTGCTAATGTTCCTAAAGTTACAATGATGGCGGGGATCTTTAAATAAGCTACAAAATATCCATTAATAGCTCCCATCACTGCCCCTATTCCTATTGCTAATAATATAGCTGTGACTGGTGCCATTTCGTTGAATTGAGTAAGTTGTTGGCCCACAAAGTATGCTGTGAAACCAACTATTGATCCTACTGACAAATCTATATTACGTGTAAGAACAACTAAAGTCTGTCCAATAGCTAAAACGGCAAAGATGGCAACACTAGTTGAAATTCTATTGAACAATCTTGCGTTTAAGTAGTTTTCAATGACAGTTGAGAATCCTAAAAGAACTAGAATAATTAGTAAAATTAACACTATGTTTCTAAACTTTTCGGGGCGAATATTTTTAACAGAATCATTCATAACTTACCCTTTTGCCCCATAGCCAAAGACATTATCTTTTCCTGACTCGCATTACTTGAATCTACAATACCCATCTGAGATCCTTCACGCATGACAAGAATTCGATCACTCATTGCGATCACTTCTGGAAGATCTGAAGAAATACAGATGATCGCCATACCTTCATCCGCTAATTTTTTTATTATTGCATGTACTTCTGCTTTAGTACCAACATCAATCCCACGTGTAGGTTCATCAAGTATAAATATTTTAGGGTTAGTATTTAGCCACTTACTTAACATGACTTTCTGTTGATTACCCCCAGATAGTTTATTTACTTCGTTAAGAAGTGACGGAGTTTTAATTTGAAGTCGGTCTTTAAAATCTTTTGCAGTTTCATATTCTTCATTTTTGTTAATAATTCCTAATTTATTTAGATATTTATTTAGTGCTGGTAGTGTAATGTTTGTGGTAATAGCCATTGGCATAGCCAATCCTAATTGCCTTCGATCCTCAGATAAATATGCTATTCCAAGTTTTTTAGCTTTTTGTGGAGAATCTATATTTACTGGTCTACCATAAATATTAATTGTTCCAGAATCAATTGGATTAATTCCGAACAAAGCCAATCCCACATCTGTTCTTCTTGACCCCACGAGGCCTGCGAACCCCAATACCTCACCTTGGTAAAGATCAAATTCAATTCCAGTAAAAGTTGATTCTTTTGAAATATTTTTTACAGAAACAACACAATCACCCTTCATTTTAATTTTTCTAGATGAATAGAATTGACTAATATCTCTTCCAACCATGTCCTTAATGAGGCTATTCTTTGTAACTTTCGAAATGTGATTTGTAGATATATGTTTACCATCACGAAGAACAGTTAATTTATCACCAATATCAAAAACTTCATCTAACCGATGACTAATGAATAAAATAGACACATTGTTTTCTTTGAGTTTTCGGGTCACTTTAAAAAGTTGATTTACCTCAAAGTTGGACAATGATGCTGTTGGCTCATCCATAATCAGAAGTTTAACATTTAACGAAATAGCTTTTGCTATTTCTACTGATTGTTGCGCAGCAAGAGTTAAACTACTAGCAGGTGCTCTTACATCAATGTTTACTCCCAGATCTGACATAATTGTATGGGCATCATCATACATTTTATTCCATCGTACAAAAAATCCTCTTTTCTTATGACTTATAAAAATGTTTTCAGCTACATCCAAATCAGGATATACCATTGGTTCCTGATAAATTGCCGCTATACCATAATCTTGTGCCTTTTGTGCATTGTCTATTTTTGTTAGACCCCCTGATACAAATATTTCTCCTTGATCACCACGTTGAACTCCTGTGAGAATCTTAATGAGGGTTGATTTACCTGCCCCATTTTCACCAACAATTACATGAACTTCTCCTGCAAACAATTTCAATGAAATATCTTCCAACGCTTGAGTCATATCAAACCGTTTTGAAAGGTCTTTTACTTCAAGTATTGGTTGTGTCTTAAAATTCATAATTTACGGCATTTTTAATTTGAAATTTTTCTTTTTTAAATTAATTTTAATTTAATATCATAAATATTTTGTTCAACAGTGATGGCCTTGATTCTCCTATTATGTTAAGTTAATAATTCATCAAAGACTTCCAGAATCATATTTAGATTTAGTGCAAATAATAATTTGTATTTTCTTGACATGAAATCTTCATCCATCATGATTAAGACGTATATATCTATTAATGCACTAGTGTAGTTTATTACATTTCAATTATTAAGTTATCTTTTTTATAAGGAATATTTCACTATAGATTAAATGCTTCGACCAGTTCTTGCATTTCATCCTTGTTTAGCCCTTCTGGAACAAATCGGCTTGCAAGACATTGCAAGTATAATTTTGCACCTTTGTTCGCAACATCTATATAATCAAATGCAACATGAGCATCCTCCCCAGTTGAAATTGCCCCATGCTTATTCCACATAACTAAATCACGTTTCTTTAGAGCTTCAACTGTCCTATCTGACAGTTCTTCAGAACCTGGTAGAGTGTATTGTGTAATCCCGACCCCTTTGGGCACAAACACACGAACTTCGGGAATCATGCTCCATAAAACATTATTTAACGCTTTTTCGTCTTGAGAAAATTTGGGATGATAAGTTATGCAAATCAACTCATTTGGATGAGTGTGAACAACAGCACGGTGTTTGCTTTGGGAGGATAGTTTGTCAAGATGGATCTTAACGTGAGGAAGAAGCTCACTTGATGGACGGAACCCTGGATGTTCCTTACCACCCCACAATATGTAAAATCCTGTAGCATTTTCGTTAAAGCGAATAATACATCCAGTTTCTTCAGGAATTTTCATTTCACGTAGTCGTTCACCACTGCCCGTTACAAAAAAGATCAACTGAGCAACTCCTTTTGGAAATTTATCACATTCGATAAATCGAAATCCCTTACAGTTAGAAGTATCTTGATCAAGTATGTCTGTAATATTTATAGATATATTCCCTCCACTTCGTTCAGCCCATTCTCGGTTCCACATATATTCCGCCACCTCAGCAGCTTTATTTATTTCGTCCTTAACTCTCTGATTTATTTTTATACTTTTCATCTTTTATAACCTTCTTTTGCTATATTTACTACAGCTTCCAACCAAAATCGCACCCTAG
>JAQWOT010000266.1 GCA_029245725.1 SAR324 cluster bacterium
ATCGACATTGTGGAAAGTAAGATTTGCTGGTCCACCAGTGGGATCTATTAGTTTGATGTCTGGGTCATTTAGTTCGTCATAAACTGGATCATCAGACAAAACTTCTAGGTTCACACGAACAGTTTGATTGTTGTCAATGATTTCATCGTATTGTCCTTGAATTTTTAGTATTTGTGGGACATCCCAGTTAATAGGTGTGAAGAGTAATTCCGCGCTAGATTGAAACTGATTATTAACAACAAACTGAGCTTCGGACGGATCACTTGAAGTAGCAATAACAGCAACATTTTCTTTAGGAGGACTGTCCAATTTGACTGTAATGTTTGCGGACCGGCCGTTTTCATCAAGATCTGTGTCTGAAATAGTCACAGTCAGGCTCCCTTTTCCGTACTCTGGATCAGGAGTGGTGCCTTGTGTACTCTCCGGAGCGCAGGCGCCCAAATGCAGCAACAGTGGAATGCCGATTAACAAAACGAGGAAGTGCTTTCGCAGTTTCAACATGAGATCAGTCACTGAGAAAAATTGTTGTTCAGCTGAGTTAAATGAGCGAGCTGGTTGGTAGCAGAGGTCACGTGGTATGGTATCCGCAATCTTGTCTGAATTCGCATGACCCCATGCAAAAAGCGAGACAAACCTTTGCGCCAAACCTAATGCCTCAACTCCCATGATCTACTACCACTCTCAAACTCCAGGTGACCTGGCAGCCACGCTAGCCCACGGAGCATCACTGACCTGTGGCAAACTACTGTTGATGCGCCATTCGGTAAGGCCACCTTTTCCCCCAGGAGTTTTTCATTTTCAGGTGGATCTGACCCCTGAGGGGGTTCGGCTGGCAGAGGCTTTGGGGACACGATTGGGAACTCAGCTGATTTCATTGGATTCTAGCACGTCCAGTCGCTGCCTGCAGACGGCAGAAGCGATTGGTCGTGGTTCTGGCCAACCGGTATTGGTACGAGCCAATCCGAAGCTTGGGGATAAAGGGGTTTTTGTTCAAGATTCAGATCGTAATCATCAGTACATGGTGGAGCAAGGACCACTAGGATTGGTCAATGCGGGCTTGCGTGGAGCCAATGATTGTGGGCTGAACCCAGTACGAGCTGCGACGCAGGAACTGTTGCAGGATCTCTGGAAGGAAGGCCTACCGGGGGGTACCTGTCGGGTGGCTGTAACGCATGACACGATGTTATCGCTGATCCTAGGAGCGCTGAGTGGTCGCCAAGCATTGGATGAGGAAGATTGGCCGAAAATGCTGGAAGGTGCGCTGCTGTGGGTGGAAGAAGATCGATTGTGTTGGTGCTGGCGCAGAGAGTTATACAGCCAACCACGCCAGGAGTGGTTGGGTTAATTTACAACTGGCAACCCAGAGACTTGTAGTTCAACTGTCGCCAGCTCTGGTCAGCAGGTCGATAACGTTGAATTTTGCGATTTCTGTTCTGATCGCATTCTGTGAGGTAGATGAATCCTCTTAAAGCTGCGGCTCGTACAACGCGATAGTCCTCTCCGGTAGTACGTTCTGTTTCGATTTGCCAGGACTGAGTTTGTGGATCGAAGCTCTCCATACGAACCAGACCGACTTCGGAGTACAAGCGGAAGAGTTGATTCTGAACAGTCACGCTCAGTTGGCAATTTGCTTGTTCCCATTCACATTGAGGAGACAGAGTTTGGCGTGCTACCTCACGGGCGTTAGCTAAGGAGGAACTCTCTTCTTGGATGGGGAGAGGAGCGCAGGCGAGACATCCACTTCCTAGTATCCCCAGCGTGATGTATTTTAATTTCTTCATAAAACTCCGAAAAATCTTGCAAACCAAGCTTGATTTGGGTTTTTCTGGTGACCCTGCCTAATGGGCCTCTAGCTCAATCGGTTAGAGCAGCCGACTCATAATCGGTTGGTTCCCGGTTCAAGTCCGGGGAGGCCCACTCTCACGCTACTTCCCTGCCTGAAAACATCTGTTGCGGAGCAACCGATCAGATCAATTGTTTGTATATGTCAACTAGAGAACTATTTGTACCAAAATTTTTATCGTACCACAATAAGGGTTTTAAGAAGCCTTTGCGGTACAAAAAGGAGGAGTAGTAGTAGGGAAGCTTAGTTAGTGATGGCGTCCAACGGCACACTGCTGAGGAAAGGCTTGAGGACGTCTTCGTTGAAGGTCACCCCAATACCAATGAAGTAGTCACGGAAGGACTCCTCTTCACTGATGAAGTCATCTGCTCCTGCAGTGACAAAGAGATTTGAATGGAAGCGCCAACTGGCTCCTGCCTTGAGATGGGTGCCAAATTCACCTCCGATATCCCAGACGTCCAGGTAGGTACGGTACTGCTCGTCCCGGCCAAAGAGTTGTTCCACTCCCAATCCAAAACTGTTCTCAAAGAGGCCAATCTTGAAGAGGGTGTCGTAGAAGCGTTGCACTACTTGTGCAGAGAATTGTAAATTTTGTTCAACTTCCAGTCGCTCTTCCTCAATGTAGGTAATTTGGCCATTCTCTTCACGTGTAATGTAATCCTTGGTACGGGTTCTGATTCCACGTGGATTATCGACCAACTCCAAGCGATAGAAACGGTCCTTGAGCGGTTGCAACTGGACGCTCAGGTAGCCCTTTGAAGAACTTTCTGGACCATAAGCAGCCTGATTAGAGCCGTACAATTCAGCTCGGACGCCAATGTCGAGCTTGAGGCGGTTGACATCACCAAGCAATCCGTTGATGCTGCCGATGGCTTCGTTCAACTCGTCGACAGTTTGCTCATCGTTGACCAACTTGCCGATGGTACCCTCACCTCTTTCGATCTTGCCACTGATTGACTCCACGTTATCCATCGTGCGATCCAGCTTGGCTAGGGAGCGGTCCAGATTATCTACACTACTCTTGAGAGAGCTACGGTTTTCTTCAAGAATTCCACGGAGATTGCCTGTGATCTCAGGCCCGTCTTCAGCCAGGGATTCGGTGAAACTGTTGAGATTGTCTACTACTTGTCGCAGCCCAGATCGGTTTTCAGTGGTGATGGTCTCAAGTTGAGAAGAGAACTGCTTCAGGTTAGCCAGGATGATCTTGACCTCTCCCTTGTTTTCACTAGAAATTTCAGCAAGATCACTGCTGAAGGTTTCGATCTGACGCATAATGGATTCAATTCGCTCGTTGACAGTTCCTGTCAGTTCCTCTGTATTCTGAGTAAGTCCCTCAATGTTGTCAAGAATCCGTGTCAGCCGCTGTTCACCTTGAACTCCACCAAGTGAGCGATCCAGCGCACCTGTGACACTTTTCACATCACGCAGGATGGAACCGAGGCTATCGATCATGCTGTCAATGTCACTTCCTGGAATAACCAGTTCGATCTCGTCCCCATCCTGCATGGTTCCACTCATTGAGTTACCTTGCAGGACTTCGACAAACTTGTCTCCAAGAATGCCAACAGACTTGATCGTCGCAGCGCTATCACGGTAAATCGGGTATTTGGCGTAGAGTTTGAGGATAACCCGTGCTTCGGAGCCTTCGAGTTCAATCGCATCCACGGTTCCAACCTTGATCCCTGCAACGCGCACGGCGGAGCCAGTTTGTAAGCCACCAGAGTTGCGAAAGAGTGCACCAATACGGTAGGTTTCATCCAACTCAGGATTCCAGCCGGTGACGACAATCGAAGCTGTGATGATTAGGCCAGCTGCCAGTAGGATCAGCCCGCCAACTTTGAACTCAGCGCGCATCGTTTGGTGGCAGGTAGGAGAGAGAGAAGATGGGATCAGGCGACGCCGGAATGTAGCCGATGTCCGGAACCTTCATCCGAGCGATGGCAACGATGGTGTGCATGAACTCCGTTATGACTGGGGCGTGGATCGCCTGTTGAAGACAGATCATTTAATCACCTCATGCAACATGAATTCCGATTTGCATTTGTTCGATCAGCTTTTTGAAGAATGGAAGGACCCGTCATTTCACCTAGCGCCGTCTTTGCCCAGCTTGCAGGAACTCTTCGCAGACTGGTTGGATTTCTTTCTGCGGTCCTGGGAACTCCCTATGCATGCAGCCGCGCACTGGGAGGAACTAAGAGGTCTGTATTCGTTAACTGAACAAATTTCTCTGCAGTACTGCCGTAGTGACCAACTGGAGAGGGAACTGCGTCAACTGGTTGTTTTTGATGAGAGAGAAGTCAAACGACTGACAGATGGTTTGCAGGTATTCCTGAAGATTGTCAGGAGCAGCGAGTTGCAACCGATCCACCTGTGTACTTTGGAAATGCTGGAACTCTGGTGGCAGGCGCTTCCTGAAGCGTTTGCGTGGAATCAACTGAAGCTGATGCGCAGTTGGGGCCTTGATGTCGCATGGCAAAAGGAGGCTTGGCGGGTTTAGTAGTGCTTTCAGCAAGGCAAACAGACTGTGCCAGAACACCCAAGGAAGTGGGTGAGCTTATGCCAGCAGGTAGCTCTGAAACGCGGTTGCCAAATCACCAAGGTGGAAGATCAGGTTGCACAATGGGCTGGAGTACATTTGTGTCAAGAAGGCCCTTGCCAAACAAGTCCCAACTGCGCAACGTGTCGAATTCAAGTGCACTGCCTATGGGCTCAGGAGGAAACAGCACCAAGTGATGTAGAATTAGCCTGGCAGGCCCAGGATTTCCAAGGAGTATCCACCAAAGGAAGAAGCCTCTTGCGCAGAGTAGAGAGCTGGTCTGTTCAGCAGTGACAATCACAAAGTGAGAAAGCTTTTCGGGAAACCCAGCTATTACTGGAACTATGTCGACGTCACGGTGAGGAACGTCTGCAACCAGGAGAGACGTTTCACAATAGTGGAGATCTATTCCGTCACTTTCGTCATCGGTTGAGGTTGCTTAAACAAGAGGTCTTTCTAGTAGTTTTATTGGATAACAAGCATCGCTACTTGGGTGAACAATTGATTACAAAGGGCCTACTCAATCGAAGCTTGGTTCATCCAAGAGAAGTGTTTGCACAAGCCGTTGAACAACGAGCGGCTGCGCTAGCCTGTTTGCACAACCACCCTTCCGGAGATCCACAACCATCGTCAGAAGACCACAAGGTTATGCAGCGACTCAAGGAGTCCAGTCAACTACTCGGAATTCCGCTGCTAGATCACTTGGTGATTGGCGAAGAGCGTTGTGTGAGCTTCGCAGACGAAGGCTTGCTTTAGGCATTTAAAACATCCAAGAAATTGGAAGTCATCAGTCATTTTTGATAACAGCAAATGAAGTATTCTCCGCTCCTCTCGATCATCATTCCCACCTACAAAGAAGCTGGCAACATCAGGAACTTAGTTGAGGAAATCCTGAAATACTGTGACAGGGATTCTCTAGAAATTCTAGTGGTTGATGATAACAGCCAGGATGGGATTGATGAGCAAATCCGTCTGCTTTATGAACAGGGCATCAATATCACGTTGCTGCAACGCCTGGAGAATCGAGGTTTGGCGACAGCTGTTAAATTTGGGATGGATCGGGCAAATGGAAAGTATCTGGTCTGCATGGATGCTGATCTTTCTCACCCACCAGCAGTCATACCCAAAATGATCCAGGTTCTTGAGGACCAGCGAGACGTAGAAGTAGTTGTAGGGAGTCGCTACATTGACGAAGGAGGTTTTGCTGGGCAGTGGAATCAATATCGCCAATGGAACAGTAAGATTTCGACGATGCTGGCAAATTTGGTGATCCATGATCTTGGCGTGCAAGATCCGATGTCCGGATACTTCTGCATTCGTCAGGAGGTCTACTTGCGGGCTGCCTACATCAAGCCGATTGGCTACAAAATCCTTCTGGAATTACTGGTGAAGTGTGGTTGCTCGACAGTTGATGAAGTACCGATTACGTTCCGGGAACGCGCAAAAGGTGAGTCGAAGTTGAACCTGCGTGAGCAGATGAACTATCTGAATCATCTCAGCAGATTGTTTGATTTCAGTCATCCTCAGTGGAGCGCAGCGATCAAGTATCTGATCGTCAACATATTGGGAGTCAGCCTCATGCTCTTGCTATGGCTGATTCTACCTGATCCAAAAGGTGTCATCGTACCAGTTGCTCTGAGCTACCTCGGGATCATCGCAACGAATATCTTCTTTTTTGGGAGATATGTCCATTACAACACTGATCAAATTGAAGTTGGATTTCCGTGGATCAGTTTCACACTGATTACAGCTACAGAGTATATCTTTGTCTTGGGCTTTGCCTTCTTTGTGCTGAATTCAGTGAATATGGCTAGTTTACTTGGACTTGGGGCATTAGGAACGTTATTCCGGTTCATGCTGAGGAAGTTGGTTGGACACGATAGTCGGGGTCCAGGAACCGTTCACAACTATAAAAATTCATTCAATCATTCTTCTGAGGAAGTGAGTTGCTTAGGATGTGGGAATCAACATTTTTCGTATCCTTATATTAAGAAGTTTAGGTGGCTGCTCCAGTGTAAGTCATGTGGTTTTATGTTTGTTAATCCACAGCCTA
>JAQWOT010000267.1 GCA_029245725.1 SAR324 cluster bacterium
TGGATTCTTCTTGCGCTGTGAGGGTAGCTTCTTCTGCATCTCCAAGTACTTGCGAACCACTGCCTTATTCACCTCCGTGGCAGACATATCTCCAACGCACTCCAAAAAATCCTCACAACAAACTTGATGAAACAGCACTGTGCTCTTGGTGATGTTGGAGGCTTCCTTCTCTCGTATGAAATCCTGCATCAGCTTGCTCAGTTGCATCTCAGCTGCTTTTTCTACTTTTTCTGTTTTTTCAGCAATTTCGTTGGGGTTTGGTTGGGATGCTGTCTTTAAGGCTGCTGGTGCGACTGTGGTGGATTCTGGTGGAGTACTGAGAGAAGTAGTTGAGGCTTTGGAAGACAACCACTGCAGGTTGGTTTGCAGGGTATTTTAGTATTGCTGTATCAGTTCAGCTTGCACCAAGTCCTTGCCCTCCAACAGGTCAATCGCCCATCCAATCGCTTGAGGTAGAGTTCCTTCAACTGCTCCTTGAGTTGAAGATATTCCAAGGATTGCTTGTACCACTGCTGACCAAAGCGTTGTTCATACTTGCTCAGTTTCTCTTCAATTCTACCTTCGGTCTGCTCGGACTTATTTGCGTAGTAGTCCAGACGAGACGACTGGACTACTTTGCCTCTAGGTCGGCAATCGCTGCTTGTACTCGCTCGGCATTGTAGCGATTGGTGCGTAGCTGAATGTGCTTGATGTAGCGAAAGCTCTTCTCTAGTTCAATTCTGAGGATGTGCTTAATTTCCTCAAGGGTCATTTGAGACTGCCCAGCTTGAAATGAAATGGCTGTGTGCGGGACAGAATAGCAGTACTCAGAAACAGAAAGTGGGCAACTCTCTGAGCCAAGGGACCTTTAGGCTAAGACAGTAATGGAGAAAAATGTATCCGAACCGCCACTTTCAGTTAAATGAATTCAACGTCTCTTCATAGTCCAACTCTTTCTTCTCATTCCCAACTAAATTCACCTTCAATGTAAGTGCTCTCAGGACATACGACCAGTTGCCCAGAGAAGTATTGATCCAAAGGAATTGATCAACTAAAGTTTGAAGCCAATCACACAGAGTACCAGCACTCGCACCTGACGAGATTCTTGTAGTGAACTGTAACGGTGTAAAAAAAGTTGGATGAAGAAATAATTTTGGCTAATGAATCAAAAACTTGACTAAAATCTATTTCTAAAATAGCAGATAGGATATCTATCCTATAGATAACCAAATTTTTTGGTGAACAGTTGACTAGAAATCTGAATTTGGGAATAAAAAAGGAGTGCCTATGAATACATGAAAATTGATCTAAATGATAATTCAATACAACTCAACTAATGAGGTAAAATGAACTCTCTAAAGAAGTTTGCAAAGATCTCGTTCTTGATTTCAGTATCTCTATTATTGTCAAGTGCTGTCTTCGCCAAAAAGACAATAGAGTTTATACAATGGTGGGAGCCAGAACTACCAAAAGGAAGTTTTAGAGCCATCATGGATGACTTTGAAAAGGCGAATCCAGATATCGAAGTTAAACTTATTAGTGGGCCTTATCCTAATATTAAAGACCAGATAATTGTAGGTGCAGCGACAGGAACACTGAGTGATGTCGTAGGACTCGATGGAGCTTGGGTCAATGACCTGGCTAAGCAAGGGGCAATAACAGATATGAACCCATTGATGAGTCAGGGAACTCTGGATACAAAAGAAATTGCTGCAATCATAAAGTTGGACGGTGGAAGTTACATGTTCCCAGTGGCATCGTTCATATATCCAATATTTGTGAATTTGGATATGATGAACGAAGTGGGTTTACGAGGAATGCCTAGAACAAGAGGAGAATTCTTCGAAGCTGCAAAAAAGCTGACTGATAAGTCAAAGAATCAGTATGGCTGGGTATTACCGTTATCATTAGAAACTCCGTGGGGTGTTCAAAATGACGTAATGTCGTGGGTTTGGGCATCAGGGGGTAATATGATGAAAGATGGGAAGCCAGATCTACAGAATAAAGACGTAGTTGAAGTACTTAAATTTGTTAATGAAATGCACAAAGCAGGAGTAATATCACCAGGAACATTATCCAAAAAGGAGCAGGATAAAGTCGAAGAATTTGTCAATGAGCGAGTCGGTATGATGGTTGGGACACTTGCCCATATCAACTTAATCAAAAAGAGAAACCCAAAATTGAATTTCTCTATTACTGAAATGCCAGTAACTAAAGGGTTCAAAGATAAGAGTGGGATAATGTATGCAGCCTGGGGCATAGGTGTCAGCGAGCATTCAGAAAACAAAAAGGAAGCCTGGAAACTTGTTGAATATTTAATGAGCGCTGAGGTCAATAGCAGATTAGTGTCAATTGCAAATGCGTTTCCTGGAAATGTAAAAGGT
The DNA here is from genome assembly GCA_029245725.1 of SAR324 cluster bacterium. NCBI lineage: Bacteria > Deltaproteobacteria > SAR324 cluster bacterium. The sequence continues at coordinate 2,364 of JAQWOT010000267.1, forward strand.
CAACCGGATTTTGTGAAAACAGACCGGCAATTTGAAAAGGCATTTGCGATGTTTAAAAATGGATATCTCAAAAATGAGTTTACAGGGTTGCCTGTCGCTGGTGAATTGATGAGAATTTTGGATGAAGAAATTCAATTAATGCTGGAAGGAGAACAATCTCCTGAAGAAACAGCTAGAAAGGCCCAGACAAGGTGGATAGCTGAATTCTAAATCGCTAACAAAAACTTCTGGCCTGATAAGATTTAGTTGCTTTGACATAAGCAAAATGAGAATTATTGAAATAATATAACTAGCTCTCAAAATATTAGCAGGCCAGAAGCAAGATTTTAATAACTAAAATAAAATTATGAGAAATAATATAAATACATAGTTTCTCAAAAACTTATGGGTTCTTTAATAATTTTTTACAAAAGAAAGAGAGAATGAACACAATAAGGGTGAGGAAAAAGATCTATCCTTATCTTTACCAGACACCATCAATAAGTCTGCTAATAATATTGATGGTAATACCGATGGCAACAGTTATTAATTACTCATTTTTTGACAATGTTATCATGAAAAAAAGCCCAAACTTTGTGGGCTTATCAAATTACAAGGAAATATTAACTGACAATACATTCTGGATCTCATTTTATAATACTATTTATTTCACAGCCGCCAGCATTTTTTTTCATCTAATAATTGGGTTAGCATTTGCTCTTCTACTGAATTATAAATCTTTAAATATTATCGCTAAAAGTATCTTAAGAGTAATTTATATAGTCCCATGGTTGTTTACAGCCACAATTGTTGCAATCATATGGCGTCTTGTTCTAGATCCAAGTGGTGTAATAAATTACATACTTCTATCGTTCGAAATGATAGACGAGAGGATTGAATGGTTATCATCTAGAGATACGGCCCTTAATACAGTAACCTTCATAAATATTTGGGCTGGATATCCTTTCTATATGGTGAGTTTGTTAGCAGGTTTACAAGGGATACCAAATGAATTATACGAAGCTGCAAAGATCGATGGAGCTAATTTGGGACAACAGTTTATAAATATCACTATACCTCAATTAAAACCAATAATTTACACTTTAATATTATTAGACTTCATATGGACAATACAGGTTTTTCCTCTGATTTGGATGACAACAGGTGGAGGGCCGATACATTCAACAGAAATGCTAAGTACATACACTTACAAACTTGCATTTTCAAAGTATGAGTTTTCATTAGCTTCAACAAGCGCATTTTTAACATTTCTACTATCACTAACAGTAAGTATTTTCTACATAAAAAGACAAGTCAATCGCACAAATGATTAAGGAAGATATAAAAATTCGATTGCTAGTGTATATAGGATTGCTAGTGGGCCTTATCTTCACGCTGTTTCCCGTATTCTGGATCTTTATTAGTTCGGTAAAAACAAACACTGAAGTTTTTGCGTATCCCCCATCATTTATACCAGAAAATTTCACTCTTTCAGCCTACTTCAACATTTTTAATGATGAAGACAAATTAAGATTTTTCTTCAACAGTTATTTTATTGCCATAATAGTAACCATACTAACACTGTTGATATCTATACTGTCTGGTTATAGTTTTAGTAGGTTCGACTTCAAGCTCAAAAGGATACTTAATTTATCTATCATTAGTACACAGACAATACCTCCTATAACTCTGCTAATACCATACTTCGGTATCGTCGTTACGTTCAAAATTTTCGATACTTACTTAGCCCTAATCTTAACCTACCTAGTTTTCACAATACCATATGCCACCCTAATGATGACCAGTTATTTTAATACTTTACCAAAGGAATTGGATGACGCCGTATTGATGGATGGAGGTTCGAATTTCACAGCTCTTTGTAGAGTAATTATACCAATATCCCTACCAGGAATTGTTGCAACGTGTGTTTATACTTTTTTACTATGTTGGAATGAATTTCTGTTCGCGCTTACTTTGACTAAATCGTACGAGATGAGGACCGTTCCAATTGGCATTCAGCTGTTAATGGGACAGCATGCATATGAGTGGAATGAAATGATGGCTATGAGTATAATTGGGACTATCCCTATACTTTTCTTATATCTTTTCGCGCAAAAATATTTTTTAGCAGGCTTAACTTCAGGTTCAGTAAAATTTTAATAATGAATAGAATTCTCTTAGGATTTAGCAATAACATTGATCATGAAATATTTTGGAATAAAGATTATTTTAATGAACTGATTTTAAGATACAAAATTTGTTATGAAGACATTAATAAACTAAAGGAAATTCAATCAATAAGAGATTTACTGATCACAATTCTTTTTTGTGTCAAGAATAATATAGGATCTGAATATCATGTAAACAATTTTACTACGTTGTATGAATTCTCTTCGCTCTTCGAATATAAGATTACACATGGCGGAACAGCTATAAGAGCTGGCATTGCACTAAATATTATGAATAAGAGTTGCGCAGTATATCTGAGCTCTTATTCACAAGATATAGTCAATTTATTGCCCTCTAAGATACACTACCTCAACTGCAGTAAATATACTGAATCTTATCCACATGTCATTATACAATACCCTGAAAATACAACGTTTAATTTTTCTGGTAAAAAAATTTACTCACACAAAGCTGAACGAATTATCTTCGTAAATGATGCTATCAACGAAAATATTTTAATAGACAAAAATATCATTGATTCTTACTTTCCTTTTAAGGTGTTATT
>JAQWOT010000268.1 GCA_029245725.1 SAR324 cluster bacterium
AAAACACCGTCGAAAGCAGTAGAGTATGTCAACTGGGCACTAACGGACCACGATCCTGATCGTATCAGGAAGAAGCGCAAAGTTGGTGACATATCAGATGACATGCAACAAGTCGTCAGGGCCTGCTGGCAAGCAGCCGGATGGTTTGGGGATGCAAGTCCCTACTGGAGTTCGACTCCCAGCCGTTACGTTGGAGAAGAATCTTCGAAGATCTTGTCCAAGGAGGAAGTGCGGGCAACCGTCACAGAAGAACGTGCGCGGAGGGTGTTGAAGATAGTTATCTCAGTCTGCGAGGAGTCTCTCAATGGAAAATGAAGATATGGAATCACCTGCCCTACCCTACTTTGATCCCGCTCATTTGCGGCAATTGCGTGAAACAAATGCGTGTCCAGAAGGTCAACTGTCCGGTGTAGATCTGCGAGGGGCTGAATTAAATGGGGCAGATCTGGTCGATGCGGATTTGAGCTATGCCAACTTGATCCGAGCCGATCTGAGCTACGCTGATCTCCGTGGGGTCAATCTGGTCGGGGCCAAGATGGAAAAAGTCAATTTGGAAGGAGCCCAGTTGGAAGGGGCGAACTTGAGCGGAGCTCATCTTTGGGAAGCCAATCTTGATTTTACAACGATGCAGGGAGCACAACTTCAGGGTGCAGATCTAGAAGATGTTGATTTGAATGAAGCAGACATGCGTGCAGTCAATCTGGAGAGAGCAGAGTTGCAGAGTTCAGTGATGATGAACGTCAATCTGGAGAAGGCCAATCTGAGCTACGCGGATCTACGTCGAGCTGAGTTACGAGGGGCCAACCTGAGGGAAGCTGTCTGTTATCGAGTAGACTTACGGGAAGCTGATTTAGATGGTGCTGACCTACAAGGAGCAGAAATGCACTTTGCGCTGATGCTCGGCTCCCGGCTCTGCAATACCGTAATGCCAGATGGCCGCATTGAATATGGCGGCTGTCATTGAATCCTACAACGAACACAACAAGCTCTATCCTATGACTCTCATCCGTGAACTGAAAGAAGTAGACTTTGAGCAATGGTTGGAACTCTACCAGGTCTATGCAGAACACTATCGAGTTGCTCTCACCGAAACGGGTATTCAAACCACATGGGGTTGGCTGATGGATTCATCACATCCACTTCAGGGTCTGGAGGCTGTTCAAGGAGCTACACTCGTGGGTATGGCTCATTTCCGAGCGATGCCAAGCCCGTTGCGTTGTCAGAATAGCGGCTTTCTGAATGATTTGGTTGTCCTGCCCAGCACTCGTGGTGGTGGAGTGGGTCAATTGCTGCTGGATGAACTACAACGAATTGGCCTTCAGGAAGGCTGGGGCCTTTTCCGTTGGATCACCCGAGATAACAACTATCAGGCTCGCAGACTATATGACAAAGTTGCCAGCAAATCAGATTGGAACGTCTACGAGATGAGTTGCAACATCCAGCCTGATTGACCTGTCGTTTAAAACCTTCACATAGTTTGATTTGCAGACCCTGGTTTCAAGTGATTAACTCCTGCCCTGATGTAGTGCTTGCCCAAGAACCCCGGAAGGCAAGTACAGCGCTTCTCTGATCAGAACCATTTGAGAATGAACAACTCGCAGCCATAACATCCTGATATCTGTATTCTTGGTGTGGTCTGGATCTTGTTGTCCTATTAAGGTGCTCT
>JAQWOT010000269.1 GCA_029245725.1 SAR324 cluster bacterium
TCTCTACAGAAATAGATCTGGAGACCCCATAATTCTTCTTAAAGAATATAAATTATATTTATTAGACATTTGTAGAGCCAACCTCAAATAAATTTATTTAATAACTAGATAATCTATATGTTCGATAATGTCAGATATAGAACATATCTGACATTATCATAAAATGGTTTTAAAATTTATTTAATAATATCAATAACATAATTATTTCAGGTCACAAACATTATCTTATCTTAAATCAAGATGCTGATTTACATTTCGGAGAGTAGACTGTTCTAAGCCTTTCACGAGTTAAAAGATCTATTTGTTTATCTGATCCAACAATTTGCATATATTCAACGATTCGATCCAATTCCATTTGAAGGTTCATCACACGTTGAAGGTCTTCCTCTTCCCTCAGGGTTATTCTGCAAAGTTCTGATTCCAACTCTATAATTCTTGGATTCCAGAAACGACGAAAATCAGAATCAGCCTCAATGTACTCATACTGGTTATTTTGTTTCAACAAAATCAACTTACCATTTCTCAGTGGGAACAACTGTTCATTTGCACTATTCAATTGATAAGTACTATCAGGTCTCAGCATCAAAGTAAGACCATTTGGCATCAGAATCGATTCACCTTCAAAATACCCATAACTCTGATCACTTTGAAGCATCAGGATTCTTCCATCTTGGAGTCTAATATTTCTTTGACCAGTTTCAGTAAATTCATAAGTGCCATCAATCTTTAGTTGTACCATTCTACCATCTTCAAGATCGAATTCCTCTTCACGGTTCTGAAACTGAAAAGTTCGATTCTCCTGGTTAAGAATTAAGTAGGCTCCTTCGTCGAGCGTTAATGCAACGACAGATTTTGAAGCAAAGCTGAATATCAGAGGTATGCTTAGGAAAAATCTGCTAAGGTATTTAAAAACATTCTTTGATTTCATTATTTGATCTCAAAATTCTTAATAATTTCGTAGGATTAGTATGAGTCAAAATTCTCATTTTCAAATTGTTGAAGACCTAAGTGATCAACAATTGATTGATTATACTGGTAAACAACTCATTGCGGTTGATACAGAATTGCATGGATTAAAGATGAATCGTGATAATATTTGCCTTATTCAACTAGGTGATGATGCAAGGAATGTTACTCTGATTAGACCAAATCTTTCAAGACCTCCAAAAAATCTAAAAATACTCCTTGAAGATTCTTCTGTTCGGAAGCTTTTCCATTTTGCGTTGACTGATGTAGCTTTTTTTGCAACATCGATTGGAATTGTTGTTGAAAATTTCCGATGTACTAAGGTAATGAGTAAAATTGTTCGAACATATACAGACAGCCATGGATTAAAAAATCTATGTGAGGAGTTGCTAGGAATTGAACTCTCTAAACAACAGCAGCAAACCAATTGGGCATCACCAAATCTTACACAGAAACAGCTAGAATATGCAGCTAGTGATGTTTACTATTTGATTGAGATATATCATAATTTGGAAAAAATGATGACCCATCGCCCATCGTTGCCTTCTGGTAAGACTGTACATGAAATCAATGAGATAGCTCAAAGAATACTACCAGGGTTGGTACAGATTCTTATCCATGGTTATGGTGACCGTGATCAAGGTTGGGAGACTAGCTTATTTGCTCACTAACGATTTCTAGTATGGGCCTCAGAAAACTTTCTTCTAAGTTCTTCGTAATCAGAATCGATTAATGATTGAAATCGATGGATCTTCTTTAAGTTTCTTAGTTTTTGAACCGATCGAATGTCAGCACCATTATTTTGAAATTGTTGAGTGGCAATTTCTCTAAGCTTTTTAAGATCTAAGCCAATTGGTTTCAGTTGTTTCCTGATGATTGTTCTAAGCTGATTTAGGTTAGTTATTTTATTATGATTATTTATCCAAAAACTTTCTCTTTCGTCAAATTTTGGTAGATGAATCTTGTATTGTTCCAACCTGTCTTTATTTATTCCTAAGTGTGGAACCTCTTTAATTTCTGATTGCATTTTAATTTCTATGAGGTCACCTTCATTTAAATTTACTTCCTGAATTCGTGCTAATTGACTTATTTTCCAAACTGTAGAATAAGCCAATTCCAATAAAATTCTATTTCTTAGTTCTAAAGGATCTTCTGAACATGGTGAATTAATAAGGCTATTTAGTTTGTCAGGTGAAGTATTATTTTTCTTGATGAATTCATTATTGTTTAGTAATTCACGAAATTTGTAGTTTTGTAGAGGGTTCTTGTCAATAAGATTTAGAGAATGCAAGAAACGGAAGAATGATCGGAGTGATTTCTCATAGGAAGAGTAAGTGGCATCCTGCCAATTTCTCTGGTTAGAATAGTTTTCAAGAAATATTTGTACTATTCGTCCTGTGAGATCATTCAAGGACCAATTATTTGTCAGATATAGCTTTTCAGCATTGTTTGTGACATATTTAATAAACTGTTCTGTTATTGTCTTATAAAGCTGACATGTTTCATTTGTTAGCCTTTTTTCATGTTGCAGATACCACTGATATTCCAGCTGGATTTGCTCTAGAATTTCGACATTCATTAAAGAGACTCAATGAAAAAGATCGAAGCCATTATTAAGCCATTTAAACTTGAAGAAGTTAAAGATAGTCTACACGCAGCTGGGATTCAAGGACTGACTGTAAGTGAAGTTAAAGGGTTCGGAAGACAAAAAGGACATACTGAACTATACCGAGGAGCTGAATACATCGTTGATTTTTTACCCAAGGTGAAGATTGAAATTGTTTTGGCCAATGACCAGGTAGAAACAGCAATTGAGGCTATCCAAACAGCAGCTAAAACTGGCAGAATTGGAGATGGTAAAATCTTTGTTATTGATCTGGTAGAGGCCCTCAGAATTAGAACTGGTGAA
>JAQWOT010000270.1 GCA_029245725.1 SAR324 cluster bacterium
TGCCTTTGGAATAGTGAAGTTATTTCTGTTGAACTCGAAATGGTGAGAAGCGGCAATCGTAGCTGTGGACATCGATTTCTTAGCAAAGACTTTTTTACCATTGATCAAGCAGAAGAATATGAGAATAATCTCAGAGATCAATGGGTGATCGCTTCGCCTTCTAAGCGTCGTGAAAGAATAGAAGAACAAATCCAGGAACTCGAGAGAAAATACAAATGGTGTGTTGAGATTGATCCAGCACTGCTGATGGAAGTGACAAATTTAGTGGAATGGCCCACGGCCTTGGTTGGTAGTTTTGAGGAAGCCTTTTTAGAACTGCCCAACGAGGTTCTTGTGACCTCAATGGCAGTTCACCAGCGTTATTTCCCAGTATATGAAAAAGATGGTACCAACCTTCTGCCGTACTTTATTACTATACGAAACGGAAACGAACACGGTTTGGATACAGTGCGGCAGGGAAATGAGAGGGTAATCAGGGCCAGGTTGAGTGATGCCCGCTTCTTCTATCAGGAAGACCAAAAAGTGGCTTTGGTTGATTTTGAAAAAAAAGCAGCTAACGCGATCTTCTTCCCAGAGAGAGGCAGTCAACAAGATCGTACAGAGAGAATTCAGTTGATATCTGAAAAATTCTCCAAAGGTCTGATGCTGGACCAAAAAGATCGGGAAGAAGCAAAAAGAGTCGCCAAACTCTGTAAGTTCGATTTGCAAACGCAAATGGTTTATGAATTCCCTGAATTGCAGGGAATCATGGGAGAGAGGTACGCGACAATTTTGGGGGAGTCCAAGAGAGTTTGCAGAGGGGTAAGAGAGCACTACTTGCCAGGAAATGCTGAGGATCAACTTCCTCAAGACCCAATCACCTGGCCAGTTGCATTGGCCGATCGTATTGATTCGTTATCGATTGCTTTTTCACTGGGGAAAATTCCCAAGGGTGCAGCTGATCCCTTTGCATTGCGTAGAGCCGCACAAGGAATTCTCCAACTGATCTTGGGACTTAAACTTTCCTTGAGTCTGAATTTTCTGATCGATCAATCATTAGGAGTACTTAAAGATCAACAGTCTCTCCAACTTGACTGGTCAACTATTCAAAAACAATTGCTAGAATTTCTTCAACAAAGACAAAGATATCTGCTTCAGGATCAATATGGGTTTCAAACGGATCTTATTCTTGCCTTAGAGAAGGGTAGTTTAGTTCCAACCTCACAATTGGAACTTGGGGAGCAATTGATGAGAGAATTTAAAAACGAAGCCCTCAAGAAAGCCCTTGACGCACTCCAAAGACCACTCAATATTTGGGCAAAAAATTCAGACGTTAATTTGAATGCAGTAAATTCAGAAAATTTCAGAGATGATGCTGAAAAAGAACTTTGGGATGCTGCTCAGCATTTGACAAATGACGCTCAGGGAAGTTCAAACTTTGTCAATCTTGCGATATCTTTGGAATCAAAAATTGAGAGGTTTTTCGAAAATGTCATGGTGATGGATGATGATCTCTCAGTCCGATCAAACAGACTAAATATTTGTAAGCAGATTAACGATTGGTCACTACAATATCTTGATCTTCGAGAGTTGCACATTCAGAAATAATTAAAAAAAAGAACTTCTTAAAGATCAAGAATTATCGAAGCCTAAATAGGCAGTTCCTCTATTAAATTAAGATTAAATCTTTTCGCCAATTGTTCTGTCTCATCTAATTTACCCGCTACATCTCTCGGATGATGAGCATCTGAATTACAAATAACCTTGATTGGATACTCTTGGGCTATCTCCCAAAAAGGTATCCAGGGATATTGGGGTCTTGGGCCTTCAGATGTCTGCTTAGGTATTTTTCTTAGACCAAGTCCATTAATCTCAAGCGGTATACCTGTTTCCACTGCAGCCTGCAGAATGTCATGTGAACATTCTGTAAGATCATCGTTCCATTTATCATTACTGCAGCCAAAGATATCCGGGTGGGCGATGAATGCAAAGAGCCCCGTGGACATGATTTTTCCTAAAAAAGATGCATAGGCTCTTAGATGTGCTGCTTTGTTCAATTCTTCGAATGAATTGAGCCATCCTCCCTCGAATGGGGTGTAATGCCCGGCTCCAATCAGATAATCAAACCCACGGTCACCTAAGAGTTCATCTTCTAAGTAGCTATGAAATTCCTCGACATACTCGCATTCCATCCCTTTTAAAATTGTCAAATCGGGACACTCCTTTCGAGCAAGTTTAATGGCTTCTTCGTAGTCATCTAATTCAGGCATCGACATTCTTACGTTGTTCCAGCGATTATCGGGTAGCGCGGCATGGTCAGACATCCCCAAAGTAGTCAGACCGGCTTCAATTGCTGCTTTAGCGTAGTCAATAACATCACCAGTAGCGTGTTGACATCGATAAGTATGGGTGTGGTAGTTTCTTTGGAGCATTTACTTTCTCTGTTTTTGCCCAAGGGTTGGTTGCTTCAAAATTGAATCACGTCAGATTCTTGGTAGGCAGTCTATGTGGAAGCTTTTAGATTACGCAGAATTATACGCAGAGAGCTTGAGCGTGATGCCTGATATGGTCTTCCATGAAGCTGGCGATAAAGTAGTAGCTATGATCATAGCCTTTCTGCAGTCTTAAATTCTCACGGAGGCCCTTTTCTGATGCTGTTTGACAAAAAAGATCAAAATTAAGCTCTTTCTCCAAAAATTGATCAGCATCCCCTTGATCCACTAACAGTGGGATTTGCCCCGATGTTTGACTGAACAATTCATGACTATCATAACTTTTCCAGTCTTCGCGGTTTTCACCCAGATAATTGCTGAAGGCTTTACGACCCCAATCACATTGCGAAGGCGCATAAATGGGGGCAAATGCCGAAACTGATTTAAATCGTTCGGGATTTCTAAACGCAATCATCAAAGCACCATGACCTCCCATGCTGTGCCCAAAAATTCCTTGTCGATCTGGGATTATATCAAATTGATCAGCAACCAAATTGGGTAGTTCTTCTACAATGTAATCGTACATTTTGTAGTGCTTAGACCATTTTTCCTGAGTTGCGTTTACGTAAAAACTGGCTCCTGTGCCAAGGTCGTAACTTTCTTCTTCCCCCTCAATTCCAGCCCCTCTAGGGCTGGTGTCAGGTACAACCAGCATTATTCCGTGTTCTGCAGCAAACTTTTGAGCCCCAGCCTTGGTAATGAAGTTTTCATGGGTGCAGGTCAGTCCAGATAACCAGGTGAGAACTGGTACAGACCCCTTTACCATTTGTGGTGGGAGAAAGACTGAAAATTTCATGATGCAAGAGCATGACTTTGAATCATGCTGGAACATTCTTGTCCAGCCACCAAAGCTCTTGCTTTCTCCAATTTTTTCAAGTTGTGCCATCAGGATCCCAATTAATATTGAATAACGGAACGAATACTTTTCCCTTCATGCATCAGGTCGAAAGCATTGTTGATTTCTTCCAATGGCATTGTAAATGTCACAAATTCATCTACCTTGAGTTTTCCTTCAAGGTAGAGATCTACATACCCAGGTAATTGAGAACGACCTTTGACTCCACCGAATGCTGAGCCTCTCCAGACACGGCCTGTCACTAGTTGGAAAGGACGTGTACTGATTTCCTGGCCTGCACCAGCTACCCCAATGATAATCGATTGACCCCAACCCTTGTGACAACATTCTAGCGCAGAGCGCATAAGCTGAACGTTCCCTACACACTCAAAGGAGTAGTCCACCCCACCATCTGTCAGATCCACAAGCACTTGTTGGATGGGCTTATCATAATCTTTAGGATTGACAAAATCTGTGGCCCCCATCTGCCTTGCGAAGTTTTCTTTGTCAGGATTTATGTCAACGGCGATAATCCTCTCAGCTTGAGCGTGTGCCGCACCCTGGATTGCACCCAAGCCTACTCCTCCTAGTCCAAACACTGCCACAGTTGATCCTGCCTCTACTTTTGCAGTGTTCATCACTGCGCCAATTCCAGTAGTGATCCCACAACCTAATAAACAAACTTTTCCCAGTGGTGCCGCCTTACTAATTTTTGCAACAGATATTTCAGGCAAAACTGTATATTCAGAAAAAGTTGAGGTCCCCATATAGTGGAAAAGTGTTTTCCCTTTGGACGAAAATCTGGAGGTGCTATCAGGCATTAGTCCTTGACCCTGCGTAATGCGGATTGCTTGGCAAAGATTGGTTTTTCCTGATTTGCAGAACTTGCACTCGCCACATTCTGGGACATACAGGGGGATGACATGATCCCCAACACTAACGCTACTGACACCAGCTCCAACTTCCTCCACGATGGCGCCACCTTCGTGGCCCAATATAGAAGGAAATAGTCCCTCTGGGTCATCCCCTGAGAGCGTGTAGGCATCTGTATGACAAACCCCCGTTGCCACATTTCGAATTAAAATTTCACCTTCCCTAGGGCCATCTAAATCTACTTCTGTGACTTCCAAAGGTTGGCCTGCTTCCCAAGCAACGGCTGCTCTAGTTTTCATTTGAACCCTTTCACGTTGATAATTTAGAGAAATATTTCAATTGGAGCATGATGAATTTTCTCTAAATCTTGATGCTGCATATGAGTTGATTTCAAACAATCTTTTATTTTGGTTTCTAAACTGAGCCTGATAATAGGTGTCTGAGTGACTACAAGCAAGAATTTTGGCTTAATTGGGATTTTACGATTACCTATTGCTTACAAAGGTTTTGTTTTAAAAACTTATTTGTTCTGTAAAATCAATCACTCTAAGATTCAGAAAACTTGTGATCGAACTATAAATCACTTAGGGATTGTTCCATTCAATAATTTTTTAGTTTGGGGAAATTAGATGTCCAGAGAGTTTGATCATCAGAAAAATGTTAAGAAATATGATGGCCCTGCAGCAGGATGGGGTGCTCTCTTGGCGAGTGTCCAGATAGTAAACCAGGAGAAGGCAATCAACGCAATCCCAGCGTTGATGAAGATGAATCAACCTTCAGGCTTTGATTGCCCAGGATGTGCCTGGCCAGAGCCTGGAAAAACATCTATCACAGAGTTTTGTGAAAATGGGGTTAAAGCGATAGCTGCAGAGTCTACCAGCAAGCGCGTTAGCAGAGATTTTTTTGAGAGCCATACAGTAGAATCTCTGAGATCTTGGTCTGACTATGATTTGGAACAGCAAGGCCGATTGACCGAACCAATGGCTTATGATGAACAAACTGACCGATACACCCCAGTCAGTTGGGATAACGCATTCGAATTGATAGGAGGACAACTACATACCTTGGAAAGTCCGAACCATGCAGTCTTCTACACCTCTGGGCGAACCAGTAACGAAGCTGCCTTTCTATGGCAACTCTTTGGCAGAACACTTGGTACAAACAATTTTCCAGACTGTTCAAATATGTGCCATGAGTCGAGTGGAGTAGCTCTAACCGAGTCAATAGGCATTGGTAAGGGTACCGTTCAACTGGAGGACTTCGAGGAGGCAGACTTGATCTTTGTGATCGGTCAGAATCCAGGTACTAACCATCCAAGGATGCTATCAGTGCTTCAGCAGGCTGCTCGTAGGGGGTGCCAGATCGTAACATTTAATCCAATCCTGGAACGTGGGCTTGAAAAGTTTATTCATCCCCAGGAAGCCCTGCAAATGTTGACAGGCACCTCTTCACCCATCTCCACTCACTACCTCCAGCCAATGATTGGAGGTGATTTGGCTTTGCTTCAGGGCTTGATAAAGGCTGTTCTTGCAGCAGAAGAAAATCAGAAAAACGTCCTGGACAAAGAATTTCTTGAAAATCACACATCTGGCTTTACCAATCTGAAAGATGAAATTGGAAAAACAGATTGGACAGTTATTGAATCTGAATCAGGTCTTTCCAGAACCCAGATCGAAGAAGTTGCATCCCTTTATTGTAGTTCTCAACGAGTCATTGCCTGCTGGGCCATGGGACTCACGCAACAGAAGCATGCCGTCTCTACGATTCAGTATATTGTAAATCTATTGCTTCTGCGTGGAAATATTGGGAGGCCAGGTGCAGGTGTTTGTCCAGTTAGAGGGCACAGTAACGTCCAAGGCGATCGGACAGTTGGAATCACTGAGCACCCAAGCGAGTCTTTCCTAAAAAATCTGGATCATCAGTTTGGGATATCCTCTCCTAGAAATTCAGGTTTTAACACGGTCCAAACCATTCAAGCGATGGAGTCAGAAAGTGTAAGGGTATTCATGGCAATGGGGGGGAATTTTGCCAGAGCTACCCCAGATAGCTTAAGAACTGAGGAGGGGCTAAAGAAATGTGATTTGACTGTGCAGGTTACAACAAAGCTGAACAGATCTCATTTGGCTCATGGGAAAAAGGCACTGATTTTACCTTGTTTGGGTCGTTCAGAGTTGGATGTTCAAGCTTCTGGGGAACAGTCTGTGACAGTTGAGGACTCAATGGGGGCGGTTCATGCTTCTAAAGGAAGAAACCAGCCAGCTTCTAGCCATCTGAAGTCAGAAGTAGCCATCGTGGCAGGTATGGCGAAGGTGACGTTCCCAGAGAACAAAAAAATGTGGACAGCACTTCAGGATGACTATCGATTGATTAGGAATAAGATCGAGGCAGTGCTGCCAGAATTATTTTCAGATTATAATAGAAAAATAAACCAACCAGGTGGTTTCCGACTTTTTAATTCAGCAGCTTCAAGAAAATGGAACACAAAAACTGGGAAAGCTCTCCTTGCTGCTAAACCTTTACCAATTCTCGAGTTACCTACGGGCCAATTAAGACTGATGACGATTCGTTCACATGACCAATATAATACAACAATATACGGAATGAATGACCGCTATCGAGGGATTTTTGGAACTCGCAAGGTCATACTCATGAACTCCAAAGACATGGAATCTTTAGGACTTGATCAGGGTCAAAAAGTTGTCATCCAAAGTCACATGGAAGACGGTAGGAAACGTCAAGTTTCTGGATTTCATGCCGTGCGTTATAATATTCCACAAGGATGTGCAGCATCATATTTCCCAGAAACAAATGAATTGATTGCCGTTGAATATTGCGCTGATAGGAGTTTTACCCCAATTTCAAAGTTGGTTCCTGTGACTGTTCACAAATCGACTGATTAAACTGTATTTTCATGAGGAGTGATGAAGAAGCAAATATTAATTACTGGGGGTGGTACTGGGATTGGGAGGGCGCTTGCGGAGAGATTTGCTGATAAAGGTTGGCGGGTAACGATTGCAGGTCGACGTTCAGAGCTTTTGAAGGAAGTGGCTCAAAAATACCCAGATAAGATAACGTTCATTTCAGCAGATGTTGGGAAGATTCAAGATCGTCAAAAGATAGTTGCTGAAGCAAAGGGGACCTTGGATTTGTTGGTACATAATGCTGCTGTCTTAGGTCCTGTAGGGCCAATACTGGACCAAAGTCCAGAGGACTGGCGAACACACATGGCAATTAACGTTGAGGGGCCTTTGTTTTTGACGCAAGCTCTACTGCCAGAACTAGTTGAGAATAGTCGAGTGGTTCATATTTCTAGTGGGGCTGCTCATCAAGGTATACCTGGATGGGGAATGTATTGTACCTCTAAAGCTGCGTTATTAATGTTGGGACAATTGCTCAAAGATGAACTGGCACAAAGAAACATTTGGTTTGGAAGTGTGCGACCTGGAATTGTGGATACCCCGATGCAGGCGGAAATCCGTGCTCTTGAACCAGAAAGCTTTCCGATGGTTGAACAATTTCGACAATACAAAGCTACTGGAGCCTTGGTGACATCTGAGCTTGTTGCGCAGTATCTAGAGTGGCTACTACTGGAAGTTCCTGGGCCACAATTAGGTGAACGAGAGTGGGATATTAGAGATACTGAGTGGCAATCTGCTTGGCAAAAGTTGGCGTGATTTGCCTGTTAAAGATATTTTTATAAGCCCAGAAACACTGCAATTTATGTCAAAACCTGAATCATTCCCATCTGATTGCTGATTAGCTTAGCTAAAGACCCATGAGATAAATTGTTTAAGCAGCCAGTTCTGCCTTCAAATCTCCCAATTCTGCACCACCGGCCATCAATTTCTTGATTTCATCTCCCTCAAGTTCTTGAGCTGTTCCTCTACCAATCACTTCCCCAAGGCTGAGAAATGTGAATCGGTCAGCAATCAGTTGGGCATGAATTTCATTGTGAGTGATAAGTATGATAGCAATATTCCCGAGCTTTTGGACAGTCCGAATGGTTTTTAAAACCTCCATTTGTTGTTTTTGACCCAGAGCTGAAGTGGGCTCATCTAGGATTAAGATCTTTGCCCCAAAATAGATTGCCCTTGCGATAGCCAGAGTCTGTCGTTGTCCTCCTGACATAGTCCCGACAGGTTGATCTGGATTTGAGATGTGAATCCCAATCTTTTTCATCTCTGCAATCGTAATTGCGTTCATTTCCTTCATTTGCAACAGTCCAAACGGTCCCAATCCCTTTTTAATCTCCCTGCCCAAAAAGAAATTCCTGGTCACAGAAGCCAAAGGGTTTAAAGCTAGATCCTGATAAACGGTACCTATACCTGCGTCAGAAGCCTCTCGAGGAGACTGAAATTTGACGATTTTTCCGTCAACCTTGATCTCACCACTGCTCGGTGGATGAATACCGGAGAGCGCCTTGATCAGCGTTGACTTGCCTGCCCCATTGTCACCAAGGAGGGCATGTACTTCTCCAGGATAGACATCAAGATCAATTCCGTTGAGGGCGGTAAAACTACCAAATCTTTTGACGAGTTTTCTTACCTCAATCAAAGGTTTTAGATCATTCATAGCTACACACTCCCAATGATTCGTTTACGAATATTTTCGTTTGTAAGTGCAGCACTTACTAGAACTGCTCCCAAGAAGACTCTGTAGAATGAGCCATCGACTCCTGGAATATAGAAAAAGGCCTCTTTCGCAATCCCGAAGATAACTGTACCGAGCAAAATCCCTAGAATGGTCCCAAATCCTCCTGTCAGTACAACTCCTCCAATTACAGCAGCAGCTATGGCTTCTAGTTCTTTCAGATTCCCTTTAGCTGTGTCTGCGGTGTTCACCTCAAAAACCTGGCAGGCAGCAAACATCGTAGCGCAAAAAGCTGTGAACACAAACAGTGATATCTTCACACGATTCGTCGGAACCCCATTAGCTCTGGCAGCGCTGAGATTACCACCGGTAGAATAAATCCAATTTCCTGCCTGAGTTTTACTCAGGACGATGTAACAGAATAAAGCCATAATCAGCCAAATCATTACGCAAGCGTACAAACCTGGAGCAAATTGGTTCCCAAAGTTGTTGACATTCCAGTCAACTGTGAAGTAAAGCCAATCGAATAAGGGCTTGAGGATATCACCTCCAAAAAATTCTGCTACAGGTCTAGCTGTTGGAAGGGTATCAATATAGGCTTTGGCTAAATCAAAATCCGTTACCACTTTTGCTTTTACTTCGGGAATCTGTACTCCAGCATCTATCTTAGCCTGTAGCATTTTCTGCATCGCTTCATTACCAGACTGGATAGCATTGTCCAAGGAACGCTGGAGCGTCTGAGTCATTCTCGATTCTTGAAGAACTGTTTTGGTAGCTGCTACTTTTTCATTCGCGTAGCTGAGTTGTTCGGTCAGTTTAGCAACAGTCGACTCTGGTGCGGTTTTAAGAACTTCTAGGAGCTGATTAGTAGGTAATGACTTAGCCGCCTCACGTTCCATTTCTCCAAGCCCAGGAACTTCAATAATACTTTTTATGTCTGGTAGATCAGTAACTGTAGTTGAGCCAGCGGTTTGGTCCTCTTTCTTGTTGAAAGCTCGGTAACTGACTTCAGTCAAACCTCTGAGGAAGAAGAGGCCTCCCAGTGTAACGATAAAAGAAGAAATCCCTGATTTGACAATAAACCATCCCTGAAACCAGCCGAATGATAAGGTTAAACATAGAGTGATGAGGATTGCCGTCAAAGGGGAAACGTTTTGAATTTCAAAAAGTCGAAAACCTTCGATCGTGAACCCATCTGCAAATGATGGGTAAGGAATAATTACTGCGAACCCCCACTTAAGAATCATCGCCATACACCCACCCGCAAAGCCAATCATGGAGCCAACAGACAAATCGAATTCGCCAGAGATGATCAACATCCCAGCACCCAATGCTACAATTCCTAGCTGGGCAATTACTCGAAAGTTATTTCGGATTCCAAGTGCGTTGAATCCTTCTCCCGTGAAAGGATTGAGAGAAAATTGACCTTCCGGAATGGAGAAATAGCCCAGCATTCCAAACAGTAAAAGCATGACTCCAAGGGGGCCTATCTCAGGGCGTGCAAGCATGGTCTGAAACCAGTTTTTTTGCCTGTGCCGATCGGCTTCATTTCTTTTTGCTGGGTTCGATGTATCAAAGCTCATTTTGATCTTAAGATAAAAAAAAAGGACTACATTTCTGCAGTCCTTTTCTGATTTTAAGTTTCTGTGATCAGCTTATCGGTCGATGCCGGCAAGAGCTGAAACAGAGGAAGCGTTAGATTTGTCTACAAATCCAGGGCCAGATGGGATGTTTGCGCCTGGCAACAAGCCTGCTGCATTGTTATAGAGATGCAAAACAATCACAGGCATGTAGCCTTGCAGACGTTGCTGCTGATCAATAGTGAATGACACTTTATCAGCATTAATCAGGTCCATCACTTCTGGACTAAGGTCGAAGCAGGAATGATGTACACTCACACCCAAATCATCCATGGCTTTTGCAACACCTGAACAAACATGCGGACCAACGGATAGTACAGCATCAATTCCAGGATTAGCTTGTAGTGCAGCAGTAGCACGTGTGGTGATTGTAGCGGGATCAGACGTGGTATCAACAAATTTGATGGGCACTTGCTCACCGTAACCCTCGCAGCGATCTACAAGAGCAGTATTGTAAGCTTCTTGAATCATACACAAAGCGTTAGAGGCTCCTTCACTTTTTGCTCGTTCACCTGCTTTTTGACCAGCCAATCTTTCTGGCTGTCCAACGTGCATCAATGCTCCCAAGCTTGCAGATGATTCCAATCCTGAGTTCATTGTGACAACAGGGATACCAGCTGCAACAGCTGCTTTGATCGCTGGACCAAGAGCATCTGGATCTGGTAGTGAGATTACCATACCGCTTGGTTGTGTAGCGGCGGCAGCTTGAATTGAACTCGCCATATCAGCCATGTCAGCTGAAGGATTGTAGATGTATTCGAATTCAGCTCCAATTGCACGAGCAGCATCCTCACCACCTTTTTGAACTACTGGCCAGAATGGGTCTTTCCCTTCGCCATGAGTGATCATTACGTAGCGTTCTGAGTGGCCTCCTGCGAGTGCTGTCCCTGCCAGCATTGCCACCGCAGCGACTGCGGTCGCAAACGATTTCATTAGCTTCATCTTAAGTCTCCAATCGATAGTTGAATTTGGGTTTTGAATCTATTTTCTCAGGATTAGCACATTTTAGGTGGGTTCCATTCCACTTTTGCTGGACCGCTTAATTTACGTCTTGTAATGGCGGGGTGCAAACAGCTAGAAAATGACTCTTAGCAGCTTTCAGAAAGATTATTTCCTACTAGCCAGCCAAAAATTATAGCTTGATGAGGTTAATTATGTCAAACATCTTTACAGGAAATGACTCTAAAAAATAAAAATTAGTATCTTAATTCAGTTATTTGGGACTAATTGTAACAAGTTGAATTGTCTGACCAAATCTTGATTCAGCTTTGTGATTCTGTCAAAAGTTATAAAGCAAAAAAAGTTGATACAACCCGGGACCTAAAAACTCGAACGTGCCGGTATTATGTTAGGATTTTGGGTCAAAATAATCTCTTAGGGCGTCTCCAAGGAGGTTAAAGATCAGTACAACAAACAAAATGGCCATTCCTGGAAAAACAGAGACATGTGGAGCTTCCCACAACACATATCGGCCTTCAGAAAGCATGGCTCCCCAACTGGGGGTTCCAGGGGGTGCTCCTAAACCCAGAAAGCTAAGGCTGGATTCAGAAATGATAGTGCCAGCTAAACTGAAAGTGGTTTGAACAATTACTGGTGGCAAAATGTTTGGTAAAAGATGGAGGAACATCACTCTCCACGCTGGCATTCCTGATGTTCTGGCTGCTAGCACGTATTCTTCTTCCCTAACCGATAATACCTGTCCTCTAACAAGCCTGGCGTAAGCAACCCAACCAAGAGCTGACAAGGCCAAGATGACATTGTTGATATCAGGCCCAAGGACCGCCACAAGGGCAATGGCCAACAATAATCCTGGAAATGCGAGGAGAACGTCAACGATTCTCATCAACACAATATCCATCCATCCACCAAAGTAGCCCGAGAGTAAACCCAGGCTCACTCCTAACACAGTTGAAATACCAATGACCCAAAAACCAACATAGAGTGAAATTCGTGCTCCTGCCAGCAGGCGACTAAAAATATCACTGCCATTTTCATCAAGTCCCATCCAGTGATCGAGAGAAGGTGTCTCTAGTTGACGAATCAAATCCATCTGGTCAATGTCATGCGGGGTAATCCAAGGAGCCAGCAACGCTGGAATTACAAAAAAGCTGAGGAGGATTAGAGAATACAGGCGAATGCGGCCTAGTGGACGACTCATGAGAGGCGAATACGAGGATCTAAATAAGCATATAGTAAATCAATCACTAGATTTACCATGACGTAGCTTCCGGCAATGAACAGCACACAACCCTGAACTAGTGGATAGTTTCTACTGTTGATTGCAGAGATCAACAAGTTGCCTAGACCAGGCCAGTCAAAGATAGCTTCGGTGATAATTGCCCCGCTTAATAATACCCCGACTTGTAGGCCAATCACGGTGACGATTGGAATAAGGGCATTTCGGAGCGCATGTCGAAACAGAATCTGTAATTCTGAAATCCCTTTTGATCTGGCGGTACGGATGTATTCAGCCTGAAGAGTTTCTACTACCGAAGAACGAGTGATCCGGGCCAGAATAGAAGCCAATGAAGTTCCAAGGGTCAATGCTGGAAGAATGAGATGTTCCAAACCACCTCTCTCATTGACTGGTAAAAGGTCGAAATGGATTGAGAACAGCAGGATCAACATTGGCCCAAGCCAAAAATTTGGAATGGAGACACCCAGCAAAGAGAAAATCATTGCTCCCTGATCGATCCAAGTGCCTTTGTTGACCGCAGCAATCAGTCCAAGTGGCATTGCCACAAGAATCGTCACGACCATGGCACCAAACATCAGTTCCATGGTTGCTGGGACGCGTTCCATGATTTCCTCAAATACTGGCTTCTTGCTAAAAAGAGAAGTCCCCCAGTCTCCCTGTAAGAGGTCACCAAAGTATCTAATGTACTGAATAATCAAGGGGTCGTTGAGGCCCAGTTGGTCTCTAAGAGTTTCTCGATCAGTACCTAGGGCAGAATCCCCCAGCATCAAGTCAATAGGATCCCCAGGTATGAAATGTAGAAGCAGAAAGACGAGGGTTGCGACTCCCCACAGAACTGGAATCAATAGCAGGAGTCGACGCAGCAGGAAATTTCCCAAGGCTCAGTATTCCTTGGAGGACGCCGGTTGCTGCTTGGATTTTGAGGAAGAAGAGTCCTTCATGGTCTCATGTTGATTTGAAGTTGATTGATTGGCCTGGTTCAACATAGACCCCATATTTTCCATCATGGAGTCCATGAAATTCTTGCTAAACTGCAGAGTTGGCCCCATAAGTTCGCTCACCACATCTTTGTCAACCTGCCCATCCTTTAGGTTTTGCTGAAATTGCTTCAGAAAGAGCCCTTGAACGTCTTGAATGTCTGGGAGGCCAAAGACCTCGCGAATCTCTTGTGGAGTTGCCTCAATGGAGATGTTGATTTTCATATTTCCTTGCCATTAATGGACAAACATCCAGGGAGCTTGTTTCTGGTAACTTGCCTCAAAATTCTCAATCTCTGACTGGAATTGTAATGTCCATCCAATATCATCCAGTCCGTTTAGTAGCCGATGTTTGACAAATGGATCGATTTCAAAACTAAATTCCAATTCTTTTGGGCTCTGGACTTTTTGGGTGGGTAGATCAACTGTCAGTTCACAGCCAAAATTTTCTTCAATTTCTGTGAAAAGCTGCTGTACAGAATCCTCTGGCAGAGCTACGAGTAAAATACCGTTTTTAGCGCAGTTATTATAGAAGATATCCGCAAAACTCGGAGCAATAATGCTTTGGAAACCATAATCGAGAAGAGCCCAAGGAGCATGCTCTCGGCTGGAGCCACAGCCAAAGTTGTCTCCTGAAACTAAGATTTGAGCACCCTGATAACGGGACTGATTTAGGATGAAGTCAGGATTTAGATTTTGCCCAGCATCGTCAAGAAAGCGCCAGTCATGGAAAAGGTGAATTCCAAAGCCAGTCCGTTCAGTTTTCTTCAAAAATTGCTTCGGAATGATTTGATCAGTATCAACATTGACCTGATCCAACTTAGCTGCTGTCGCAGTGAGTGTTTGAAAAGGTTGCATTCTTATTCCAGTAGGGTCAGTTAAAGAGTTCGTGGATCTGTAAAGTGTCCTGTGATTGCGGCGGCAGCTGCCATGACGGGACTTACCAAGTGGGTACGTCCACCTTTCCCTTGCCTGCCTTCAAAATTTCGATTACTGGTCGACGCACATCGTTCACCCGGTTGTAGAATGTCGTCATTCATTGCGAGACACATTGAGCAGCCGGGTTCTCTCCATTCAAAACCTGCTTCGACAAAAACATGATGAAGCCCTTCCTCTTCAGCCTGATTCTTCACAAGCCCACTCCCAGGCACAATCATCGCGTGAACCTTAGGATTGACCTTGTGCCCCCTCACAAAGTCTGCAACATTGCGGAGGTCCTCAATTCGAGAGTTCGTGCATGAACCAATGAAAACTCGATCAATGTTGATTTCAGCGATCGGAGTATTTGGTTTGAGATCCATGTAAGCCAAAGCGCGTTCGATGGCTCTTCGTTGGTTGGTACCTTCAATTTGCTGAGGATCTGGAACTTGCCCATGAATGTCTGTGACCATGCCAGGGTTCGTGCCCCAGGTCACTTGTGGAAGGATATCTTCAGCTGTTAAAATCACTACTTTGTCGTATGTAGCTCCTTCGTCTGAAGCCAGCTGTTTCCAAAAGTTAACCGCTTGCTCAAATTCATTGCCTTTGGGAGCGTAGGGACGATTTACCAAGTATTCGAAGGTTCTCTCATCAGGAGCAACCATTCCAGCTCTAGCACCTGCTTCAATGCTCATATTGCAGAGTGTCATCCTACCTTCCATCGAAAGTGCACGAATCGCCTCACCACAGTACTCTAGTACATAGCCAGTTCCTCCGGCAGTGCCAATCTTCCCGATAATCGCCAGTATGATGTCCTTGGCTCCCACTTTATTTGGCAGAGAACCACGAACTTCAATTTTCATGGTCTTTGGTTTCTGCTGCTGCAAAGTTTGCGTTGCGAGCACATGCTCTACTTCGCTCGTCCCAATCCCGAATGCTAGTGCTCCAAAAGCTCCGTGAGTAGCTGTATGCGAGTCTCCACAGACAATTGTGGAACCAGGTAAGGTCAGTCCCTGTTCAGGGCCTACCACATGTACGATACCTTGCCGCTCATCACCCAAGTCAAAAAGTGTGATGCCAAATTCCTTACAATTCTGTCTTAATGTTTCTACTTGTTTGGCAGATATGGGATCGGCAATTGGCTTATCTCTGTCCTTGGTTGGAACATTGTGATCTGGAACGGCGTAGGTCGCTCCAGTACAACGGATGGGTCGTCCCGCCATCTTAAGTCCCTCAAAAGCTTGAGGTGAGGTGACTTCATGGACCAAGTGACGATCAATATAGAGGATATTATTGCCATCTTGTTCGGTGATGACATGAGAATTCCAAATCTTTTCAAACATGGTCTGCGCCATGGTCCCTCTTGCTTGGTTAATACGAGTGGTTGAGCTTGGCAGAACCAAGAATTCTATCTAAAGAGTTATTGATTGAGGAAAGTCAAAAAAACCTAATATTATTGGTGAAAATACCGTGAGTCAAGTGATCAGCCGACTGTGTGTTTTATCTCAACGCGATTGAGATGTAGCTGGAGTAGTGAGTGGATCGATCTGAGTTGATTCCAGATTGGCTGGTGAGTATAGTCTCAGCGCACGAATCAGCCTTCCTTCCTGTCTCATTAAGACTTCTCCGAGGTCAGTCAGTTGAACTCCCATCTTCTTTTCAAAGACTCGACTAGAGTGATCACAGTCATAGAGAGCACAAACGAAGAGGAAAGCTGACTTCTTCACTTCCTCTCTTGGAGACCATAGATTTCTCTCAGTCTTTTCCAAGCTGTGTGGCCATGGATGGTTTGGGAAATAGAAACTAATAGCGCTGCTTAGTTGGTATTCTCTGCTGACAATGTATTGAGGATCACCCAATCCCTTTGCCACCAGTAATTTCCTCATTTCATCAACAGTTTCTGGCCACTGAAGAAACTGATTGAATCGATTGCTGAAAGTGTCGTGGCTGACCTTTTTAAGTTGGTCACCATAAGCCTTAATTTCAGAATCTGTGAGATGTTTGCTTAGGAATTCCTCAAAAGCTTCAAAGCTGTAGAGCCTTTCGTGATGTGCTTCCAGCTTGTTGATCACTTCCTCAGGGACACCATCACTAATCAGAAGTTTTGGACTGTCTAGTTCGTGAGCCTCCCATTCATAAAGTGGATCATAAGTGTTAACTACGGCTGCTGTGATCAAGCCGGCATTGATGAATAATGCTGCTCCAACCAAGGCCAACCTATATTTTTTCCAATGAATTGAGAGTACTTGGCCCAGAAGAATAGATAAGCCAAGGTAAAAGAGGTTGGTCCAGTGTGGGTCTGCGATCGATCCTCTTAGACTCATGATGGTGAAGAAGAAAAGTGGATACAGTGAGAGCACTAAAATGACGGATTCAGGGTGCTGACCTGAACGAAAACGATCTTTCAAGCTTGTTAATCCCAGCCAACCCACCGTTGCCCAGAGTGGTGAAAACAAAAGTATATGGCCAATCAAAAAATGAAATGTGTTTTCACCAAATTCTTCACCACCCATTCCCCTGCCAAATTGAAAACGGAAAGAGATCCACTCATGAGCGGCATTCCAAAAAATCACTGGAGAGAAGATCGTGAGTGAAATCACTCCAGCCATGTAGAGCCAGGGTGATTTCAAAATGTCTCGGGCGTCTCGATAGATCAAAGCATGAAAGAAAAGTCCGATATAAAAGAGAAGCATGATGAACTTGGATAAGGCTCCAAGCCCACAGACAATTCCTATAAAAATGAGCCACCGAGGATGAGGTTCTAGGTGATAGCGGACAAGCAGCATTAGTGCTATAACCCAACAAAATACAAAGGGCTGGGTGATGTGAAGAAAGACAGTTCCCAATGTAAAGTAGGGCATTGAACTCAACACAAGTAGAGTAAAGAGAGCTGCCCTGGCGTGGAAAATGGAGAGTGCCAAGCGATAGATCAAGTAAAGAATAGCTAAATTTACAAGTTGAGCTCCGATTTCTAGGGTGGTCTCGTGATGTCCACCGAAGGTGGTAATGATGCGCATCAGAAAAGCCACCATCGGAGGGTGCTCGTAGTAGGAAGCACTCAAAAAACGTGACCACACCCAATGGTCCAGCATATCCGGATGCGGGTTCAGAAATTGGTTCAGAACCAGAAATATAAGAAAATTCAGCGCAAGTAGGGCGAGTGCGGATAGATGAGTTCGCATGCTTCGGAGTTACACCATTAGATGGTTTGTTGTCGGGTGTTGACTGTTAGTCAAAGTCTCCAACCCATTACGAGGCCTTGGTTTTGCGCTTTTGACGAGGAGGTGGGGCTTCTGAGATAATTTGCTCGCAGGTGATCTTGTCTAGTGATTCAGTATCAGTGTTTTTTGGGATTTTGAAATTCTTCTTATTGTATTTGATGTAAGGGCCATAGGGTCCCTTGAGCACTTGAATTTCGCCAAAATCGTGTAAGACCTGCTTTGCTTTGCTTTCTTTGCCTTGACGTATTAACTCTACTGCTTCTTCACGATCAATCTGCAAAGGGTCAATTTCCTTGGGGATAGAATAGAATTGATTGCCAAGTTTCACATAGGGACCAAATCGGCCTCTATTGACGATAATTTCCTCTCCAGAGGAATCAAAGTTGCCCAAATGTCTAGGAAGACTAAACAGCTTGAGTGCTTCTTCCAGTTGAATTTCATGCATGCTGCGATCCTTGGGAAGTGAAGCAAACTTGGGTTTGTCTTCATCATCCTTAGTCCCAATTTGAACCATCGGACCATAACGACCAACCCTAACGCTGACCTGACGGCCGGTTTGTGGGTCAGTTCCCAAAATCTTTTCCCCTTTGTCAGGGGGTAACTCCTGTTTTACCGCAATGTTATCGTGAAAGGGCTGATAGAAATCGGTCATCATAGATACCCAATCTCGTTTTCCATTGGCGATCTCGTCAAGGTCCTCCTCAATTCGTGCTGTGAAATTTAAATTCACGATGTCGGTGAAGTGATTCACTAAGTAATCTGTAACGACCTCACCAAGATCTGTTGGCCTGAGCCGTTTATCTTCTCCTCTTTCAGCATATTGCCGATCTTGAATCGTGGAAATAGTAGGAGCATATGTGGAAGGTCTACCAACCCCTTCTGCTTCCAGTTTTTTAATTAGACCTGCTTCAGTATAGCGAGGTGGGGGCTTGGTGAAATGCTGCTCTGGAATCACCTCCGTGATCCCCAGTTCCTCTCCTTTCTCAACTTTCGGTAGGATCACATCCTTTTTTTCAAGATCTACATCTGGATTTTCAGAGCCTTCTGTGTAGGCTTTTAAGAATCCCGGAAATACAAGCCGCTGTCCCTTGACCTCAAGGAGGCACTCTTGCTGAAAGCCGCCCACCAACTTAAGGGTTGTTCGTGCTATGATTGCCTCAGTCATTTGACAGGCGATCATCCTCTTCCAGACCAGATCATAAAGCTTTGCCATTTCAGGGCTTAAATGTGCCCGAACTTCCTGAGGTTTCATGCTCAAGTCGACAGGTCGGATCGCTTCGTGAGCCTCTTGAGCACCCTTGGCTGTGGTGGCAAAGCGACGTGGCCCTTTAATAGCGTACTCTTTCCCATATTCTGAAAGAATTACTTGTTTAGCTTGTTGTAAGCTTTCTTCGGAGAGCGTTGTCGAGTCTGTTCGCATGTAAGTGATCAAGCCACCGCTGTACCCAGGGATTTCAAAATTTCCCTCGTACAACTGCTGAGCGACAGACATTGTTCGCCGAGGCGAGAATCCTAGTTTTAAAGATGCTTCCTGCTGTAGAGTAGAAGTAGTGAAGGGTGCTACGGGTTTTCTGGTTGTCTCTCTTTCTTCGATATCAGCAATTTTACAGATTTCCCCTTGCTCTAATGATGAAACAATTTCCAGAGATGTTGCTTCATTAGGGATAGATTTTTCAGTTTTTTTTGATTTGTAGGAAACTACCTCTGCTTGGAAAGCATACTTTTCAAAAGCGGTTCGAATTCTCCAAAATTCAAGTGGCTTGAATTCCCGGATTTCTCTTTCTCGATCAACAAGTATTCTAACTGCTACACTTTGAACTCTACCCGCAGAGAGTCCGGGTTTCACTTTTTTCCATAGAAGTGGTGACAGTTCGTAACCTACAGCTCGATCTAAAATTCTTCGTGCTTGTTGGGCATCTACGAGGCTGGTGTCAACATCCCTTGGATTCTGCAAGGCTTTTAAAATGGCAGGCTTGGTGATCTCATGAAAAACGATCCGTTTGATGTCAGGATGTTTTTGAAGTTTAAGTGCCTCAATTAGATGCCAAGATATAGATTCACCCTCACGGTCCTCGTCAGTTGCGAGATAAACCACAGTTTCTTTGGAGATTCGTTTTTTGATATCTGTGATCGTTTTCTTCTTATCCTTCGTGATCTCATATCGCGGTTCAAAATGATTAGAAGGATCAAAACCAAGCTCTTTCTCTGGGAGATCACGGACGTGCCCCATCGATGCGACAACGATGTAATCATTGCCAAGAAACTTGTTGATTGTTCTAGCCTTGGCTGGTGATTCTACAATGATCAAATTGTTTGGCATGAAACGAAATCCGCTTTGATGATCGGGTATTTGAAAAGGCTAATTTGATTAGCACCTCAAGGAGCAAGATGGCAAGCGGCATCTGGCTCGAGAAAACTTTATGCTTCTGACCATGCCGTAAAGATTGCAAAAATACAAGCAGGCTACTTTTATCAAAATTTTCATGAAGAACACCAATAATCTGTTGATGCCACCAATTCTTTATCAATCAAGTTTTCGATATCTAAAGCGTCATCCCTGGCAATTTGGATTGGCTGTGATTGGAGTTGCCTTGGGAGTTACCATTGTTCTTTCAATCGATTTGACAAATGCCAGTGCACAAAGATCGATGGAATTGGCAGTCCAATCGGTGAGTGGTCGTTCGACTCATCAAATCATCTCTGACCGGGAATATCTCCCTGAACAGACCTATCGAGAGTTGAAACAAAAACTTGCTTTCAGGAAGGTAGCACCGGTTTTAGAAGGTTATGTAGTTTTGCCAGAGAAACCGGATCAGGTTTTCCAGTTGTTAGGAATTGATCCTTTCGCAGAAGCCCCTTTTCGACCATATCTGCAGGATTTAGGCGGAGGAAACAACGGGAATCTAACAGCATTTTTAACAGAGCCGAATACAGTTGTCTTATCATACGATCTGGCTGATCAATTAGGTATTCAAATTGGAGATTTTTTCGCAGTTGAAATCGGAGGCTTGCCGAAGAAACTTCAGTTGATTGCCTTTCTCAAAATTGATGACAGCTTTGCTCGTCAAGCCCTCTCAAAACTGATGATTGTCGATATCAGCACAGCTCAGGAGTTGCTTCAGCAAAAAGGAAATTTGTCGAGGATAGATCTGATTTTAGTTGGTGATGATGAAGAAAATAAACAACAAATTGAGAAGCTTAATGAGGCTCTTCCCATTGGTGCTCGTGTCGAATCATCACAGACAAGACTTGAGTCTGCTGACAAAATGACTCGTGCCTTCCACTTGAATCTTTCCGCCTTGAGCTTGCTTTCGCTCATTGTAGGGATGTTCTTGATCTACAATACGATGACTTTCTCTGTGGTCCAACGCTACAGCCTTTTGGGTCAACTTCGAGCAGTGGGAGTCACGAGAGGTGAAATATTTCACATTATTCTGATGGAAGCAATTGTGATTGGGATTGTGGGAACTTTCCTTGGTTTGATCGGCGGGAGTCAGTTGGCAAACTTCCTTATCATCTATGTTACTCAAACCATCAACGATTTGTACTATGTTCTTTCTGTTCAAGAACTTCAGTGGTCAAATTTATCTCTTCTCAAAGGTATTGGTCTTGGATTGGGAGCTACTCTTCTTGCTGTGATTCCACCCGCCAAAGAAGCTTCAAATATTCCACCAAGAATGGTTTTGAATCGATCTTCGCGTGAAGAATCGTTTCGCAGAACCCTGCGTTGGAGTTTTTACGCTGGCTTAGGTCTATGCTTCGCAGGAGTCTTTCTATTGTGGCTTCCCTCGAGAGATTTAATCCTGAGTTACGCAGGTTTGTTTTCTTTAATTGTAGGCTTGGCATTTCTCACCCCTCATATGACAAACCTCGCTATGACACTGATAAGGCCCATCATGACCAAGCTTTTTGGAGTCCTGGGAAGTATGGCCACACGAGGGGTTCAAGCAGAACTCAGTAGGACAAGTGTTGCGATTGCAGCCCTTATGGTAGCTATTTCTGCAGCAATCGGTCTTGGAATCATGGTGGGGAGTTTCCGACACACAGTCTTTTACTGGCTGGAACAACAGCTTTGGGCAGACATTTACGTTGTTCCACCCGGAAATTCACGACACCTTGACAAGGCTTTGTTACCTGAAAGCATCGACATCCTTGATAAAGCAGAGGGAGTTGCTCATCTCACAAGAAATAGAAGAATTCAGGTAAAAACTGCTGTCGGTGAGATTGATCTACTGACTCTGGACTTACCCAATGAGGGGTATGCTTCTTACAGCTTCAAAGAGGCTAGTAAAGATCCATGGAATAGTTTTGATGCAAAACAATCGATTGTGATATCCGAACCTCTTTCAAATAGATTAGGCCTGTCCATTGGAGGCAAGCTCATGTTACCCACTCCGAATGGAGATAAAATTTTCGAAATCAAAGGTGTCTTCTACGATTACAGTTCTGAGAGAGGCCACGCCATAATTCATCGCAATCACTTGGAGAAATTTTGGGAGGATCCAAGAGTAAATTCAGTTGCGCTTTATCTTGAGGATGGATGGACTCCTGAACGCTTTCAGGATGTTTTTGACCGACTAAACCTTCCACAGCCTTTGATCATCCGTTCAAATGTCTCCCTGAGAGAAGTGAGCTTAGAAATTTTTGATCGAACTTTTGCAATTACTGGTGTTCTTCAACTACTGGTAACGGGTGTTGCCTTTTTGGGCGTTCTTAGTTCTTTGATGGCATTGCAGCTAGAACGTCAGAGAGAGTTGGGGATATTGCGGGCCACAGGGATGACCCCTGGGCAAATTTGGCGATTAGTGACGAGTCAGTGTGGATTGATGGGGATAGTTGCGGGAGCCCTCGCGATTCCAGTTGGGATAATGATGGCCATAGTTTTGATTTTTGTAATAAATCAGCGTTCATTCGGTTGGACCTTTCCTACTCTGGTAGAACCTAGTGTTTTGTTTTACAACATGCTGCTGGCTGTCTTCGCTGCTCTACTTGCAGGCCTCTACCCTGCGCTGAAAATGTCCAAAGTGCCACCCGCAGTGGTTCTACGTGAAGAATAAGCTTTGTGATTCTGACAGCGGGTCATTGCAAAATTTATAAAACTAATCGAACAGATTGAGCATAAATGAAAGTGGATAGTATCCAAAAAAAATTACTCTGGGCGCTCCTGAGCACAATCACTTCAATTCTCTTATCCGGATGTCTGCCTGGACTTTCTGGACCGGAATTGCCAGAGGAACCAGAGCCATCTCCAACTCCATTGTTGGCAGAAGTTTTGATGAGAATTCAACTGGATTACCTAGAGTTGGGGCGGCTGGATTTTTCAGAGCTTCAAGAGGCTGCTCTCTTGGCATTAGAAAGAGAGATTGCAGAGGTGCGAGTCGTTACTCCCCAGAGCAAATCTGGGAACCAAAGGGTTCTTTTTCGTGAAAGCACTTTGGTTAAGCTGGATTCACCTGCGTCTCTTAGAGAAATGTATGAGGGGCTCCAATCCCTAATTCTGAAACTTCATGAAAAGCTGCCCGAGTACCAGACATCAGAGCTGGAATTACTTGCTCTTAGCGCCATCATGTCGGGCCTAGACCCTCATTCAGTTGTGCTTCCACCATCAAGCTATGCTGAGTTTAACGAGAATACCCGAGGTCGATTTGCTGGCGTCGGAATCATTATTGGAATTCGGGAAAAGCAGTTGACAATTATTTCTCTGATGGAGGGTGGGCCTGCTGAACTGGCAGGGCTAAGGATTGGGGATAAGGTCAAGGAAATTGATCGGGAATCAACTAAAAAAATGAGCTTGAGTGCAATCATGCAGGGGTTGCGTGGGGAGATAGGCTCTAGAATGGATTTGACCGTTGAGCGGTCAGGGGAAGTAATCACTTATGAACTTCAACGCGAGGATATTCAAATCAGTAGTAGTGATTCAATAGACCTACGATTCGATGATGGAATTCCGGTTCGTTATGTTCGGCTGAAACTATTTCAGGAAGACACATCTATCAATCTTGAAAAACAATTGGAAAATCTCGACTCGGTTGCAGGTTTGATCCTAGATTTACGTGGAAATCCAGGAGGATTGCTTCAGGAAGCCGTTAGTGTAAGTGACTTGTTTCTACCCCCGGAGAAAAGAATTGTTTCGACACAGACTAACACACACCTAACAAGCTACGATTCTCACCAACTCCTGAGCTCACCTAAAATTCAGAACATACCCATCGTAGTTTTGGTGAATGGTCAAAGTGCCTCAGCTTCAGAGATAGTTAGTGCAGCCCTGAAGGTAAATAATCGTGCGATCGTTGTTGGTGAAAAGACATTTGGTAAGGGTTCGGTGCAGTCCATCTGGGGTATGCCTGGTAATTTTGGTCTCAAAATGACCATTGCCCGCTACTTGACCCCAGATAATCTCTCAATTCAGGATGTTGGCGTACAACCAGATTTGCAACTGGACCCACTTTACTTAACGAAAAATGGCATCCATCTAAGTTCACTTCAACAGGAGAGTAAGGCTGAAAATTATATCTTGCACTACATGCGAGATTCAGAAGATGAGGAAACTGATATAGATAAGCCACTCAATGCCTCAGAGATTGAAAATGATGATTCTGTTCGTATTGCAGTAAGATTGTTGCGAGAGCATCTGCCATACCAGGAAACGATGAAAGCAACTCTTGCCAGGTCTCATCCCCAGTTACAGGCTCAGGCTGAGAAAGAAATTGTCAGGAAAATCGCAAAGCAAGCTGAGTTGGATTGGACTCTATCCTCCCCAAGCCCAACGGAGTTGCCAGATCTACAAATCTCTTTTGAGCAAGAGAATGACATGGGTGTCTGGCAAGGAATCACTCCTCCATTTGCCTCAGACCGCAATTTGCGAATTAAAGTTCAGCTTGAGAACCAGGGCAGTATGCCCATGGAGAGAGTGTTGGTGGTATCTGAAAGCTCTGAAGATTGGCTAGATGATATTGAATTCCCTCTTGGTAAACTCGAAGGGGGTGAAAAAGGCCTATGGGTTCGTGAAATAGATTTTGATCAACAAAAAAATCCAAGTTGGCTGCCTCTGGATTTTCTAGTTCTTGTAGGTGAAGACCAAGAACTTTTGCGTAAAGAGTTTCTATGGTCGGTAATCCCTGATGAATTACCAACCTTCAGCATGGGATTTCAGATCATCGATAATGGAACTGCGGGAAGTGTCGGTAATGGGGACGGAATAGCTCAATCTGCAGAAACCCTCGTTTTGAAGGTAAATCTTGAAATGCAGGATCCTAAAGAACTGGAGGAAGTAGTTTTGAGAATCAGCAGTTCTGAGGATGGTTTGATCTGGTTACAAGACAGGGTGGAATGGAAAAGTCTGAAAGATGGTCAGTCCTATGAAGAAAGCTTACTGGTACGCATTCCCCAGGGAATAGACGAACTTGGCCGTTGGCAAGTCGCGCTATTTGTGCCCAGAGGAGACCAAGCTTTTTGGAATTATCATTGGATGGGCAAAATAGGGCCTGAAGCCATAGTTGAACCTCCAGTCATTCAAACTAGTTTCATCAGGGATGATCTACCCATCTTGACCAGAGATGAAGACCTAATTTGGAATGTTGATCTCAGAGACGATGATGGACTGGAGGACCTATTGTGCTTTGTGAATGGAAGAAAATTGAATTACGTCAACTTGAATAATAAGCGTTCAGAGGCCCTTGTATGGAATTCTCCACTTCTTAAAGGAAAAAATCTTATTGAGTTGGTAGCAAGAGATTCGCAAGGAGTTTCAATTCGTCACCAGTGGCATGTTTGGCGGGAGGACAGAGAGCAGAATTCTGCTGGGGCTGTGTCAGATAATTTGGATTTGGCCCTGCAAAAACAGTAAGCAGCTCTTCTTGGTGGAAGAGCTACTGAATAACTATTCAAATATTGCAAGTTAAGTCTCGGGGTTTACAGAGTGGTTTGGTGGCTATCAAATGGATTGTACCAATCGCTCGCTCTTTGAAGCCTCCTTCACAATAGCACAGGTAGTATTCCCACATCCTCACAAACTCGTCAGAAAATCCTTGTGCATAAATTTGGTCTAAGTTTGCAAAGAAACCTTCTCTCCATCTTTTCAGGGTAGTCACATAATGCTGTGTGATGTCTTCCAGATGGTAAATGCAAAGGTCTGTGCTTTCACGTAGATGCTCAGCCATCACGCTAATGGAGGGTAAACAACCTCCAGGGAAGATATACCGCTGAATGAAATCAACTGTTTTACTAGCTTGGTGGTATCTCCGATCATCAATTGTGATCGCCTGAAGCAACAACAAACCGTCTTTTTTGAGCAGGGAGCTGCATTTTTTGAAGTAACCCTGAAGGAATTGATGGCCTACCGCCTCGATCATCTCAATTGATACAAGCTTGTCGTACTGACCATTCAAGTTGCGATAATCTTTCTTCAAAACTTCGACTCTGCCTTGTAACCCAGACTCCTCTACTCTCTTTTTTGCTAGTTGAAACTGTTCTTGTGAGATAGTCGTGGTTGTCACTTGACAGCCATAATTTTGGGCAGCATGGATGGCAAATCCTCCCCATCCAGTGCCAATTTCAAGAAGGTGATCCTGAGGTTGAAGTCCTAATTTTTTGCAGATCCGATCCATCTTGTTTTTGGATGCTTTTTCTAAAGATTTTTCGGCATCTTCAAAAATTGCTGATGAATACATGAGGGTTTGGTCTAAAAAGAGTCTAAAGAACTCATTTCCCAAATCATAATGTGCGGAGATGTTCTTCTTGCTGCCCTGTTTTGTGTTTTTGTTCAGGAATTTGTGCAAGATCTCGTGAATTGCCACTCCAAACCGAGCAATTCCTTGCTCCATGTTGTCTAAAATTTCACGATTCACCACAAAAATTCGTACAAGGTAAGTTAAGTTGGAGCAGACCCACTCGCCCCGCATGTAAGCTTCTGCAACACCAATGCTTCCGCTATGAATAATGCTGGCGTAGGTCTGCAGATCATGAATATGGACCGTGACCTCCAGTGGACACAGATCCGTCTTTTGGCCAAGGATGTACGTACCCATTTCATCGTGAACTGTGATCTTGCCATGAGTCAAACTATCAGTTCGCCGAATGAACAGGTTACGATTCCATTTGTTCCAACTTTTCAGCAGATCACTTTCTGGATGTTTCTCAGAAAGGATAGTTTCTGTTCTAGGAAAAGACAGATCTTCGGTGGAGCTCATTAGTAACCTAGGGTGTGCCTGAATTAACGAGACGGTGGTAGAGTTGTCATCTCAATTTTTTTGGTGGTGGCTGATAAGGTATTTTCTTAAGCCACAGCCTGAAAGCTTGCCAGTATATTCCTCCAAGGACTTGGGCAGTCATGAAAGGGTGACGCCAAATCATTTCTCTCATCGTTGCTGGATTAAATTCCCTACGCTTGAGAATGAGCGTAGCATCGAAATGCTTTTCTCCTTTTTTATGATTTTCCATATGAACAATCAAACTCTTTGAGGGTCTTGTAATTCGGCAGTCATATTTGTAGTCCATCTCGAGAAAGGGGGATACATGGAAATTTTTTTGAAACTCGAAGGATTGAGCATTTTTGGGCTGATCTCTACCATCCAAAAAATAACTGTGCCTTTGATTCCAAGGTGTATTAGTCACCTCAGCCAATATCGCTGATGGATGCTGATGGTGTTCATCAAAACAATAATAGAAACTGACAGGGTTAAAACCTAATCCCCATGATCGCAAGTGTGTCAGGATTCTTACAGATCCAATGGGTCGAAAGCCTAGTTCTAACTCTACAGCGTCCCTAATACTGTCAGACAAGGGCTGGGCTGGATCACCAAAGTAATCTTCTCGTTTGAACCAAACTGGCCCCCAATTTTCTTTTGACCACATTCTGGAGAAAGAAAATACCTGATCTAGTTCCCCAAGATCAAGGTAACTGAGATAAATTGGATAGCTAAAGCTATGTAAAGTTGGGCTGAAACGCCTGTGGCGTAAGCGCCCAGTGTAAAGGCAACTTTCCATTTCAGGCAGCTTTAGGAATCTCAAGGAGTTGCAGCATGTTCATCGCACTCACGACTCCATCTTCGTGAAAACCATTTCTCCAGTAAGCCCCACAAAAATGTGTTCTGTTTAGACCACTAATTTCACTATGACGCTGCTGTGCTCTTACGCTAGCTTCATTGTAGACAGGGTGTTCATAATCAATTTTGCTAAGAATTGTTCCAGGATTAATTCTTTCTGTCCTGTTTAGGGTAACCAATAGGTGGGGAGGAGTCGGTATATGTTGGAGGATATTCATGTTGTAGGTTACCGCTACCGTGTCCTGATGGGTATTATCTAAATGATAGTTCCAACTGGCCCAAGCTTTTTTGCGATTGGGTAAAAGCGAAATGTCCTGATGCAACACAGCTTCATTTTTTTGATATGGAATTGATCCAAGAATTTCTTTTTCCTTTATGGTTGCGTCCTGCATCAGACGAAGAGCCTGATTACTGTGACATGCAAGGACTACTTCATCAAATTGCTCCTTGCCCACCGCAGAAAAAATTTCAACAAAATTTGGTTTTCTACGAATCTCCATCACTGGGGTGCTGAGCCGAACGTTGTCAATAAATGAAGAACTCATCTTCTTGACATATTCTTGAGAGCCGCCAGGGATCGTGTACCATTGAGGTCGATTTACTACGTTCAAAAGCCCATGGTTATCAAAGAAGCGAGCAAAATATTTGATGGGAAAATCCATCATTTGCTTGATACTCGTAGACCAAATAGCTGCACCCATTGGGATGATGTAATGATCACAGAATAAATCTCCATATCTCCTTAACCTTAGAAAGTCTCCAAGGGTGAGATAATCTTGATCGCTCTCCAGCAGTTCCTTTGCTTCCTTGTTGAAGCGGATAA
>JAQWOT010000271.1 GCA_029245725.1 SAR324 cluster bacterium
ACCATGCGCTTAATTCTCAAAAGTCACACCGTCGTTCTGTCATATTTGTTGTTCTATCAGATACCCTGAATGTTTCAGCAAATTGCTGCTAGTTAAGATTCATGGCGGTAGAAAGCCAAGTGATTTTGAAACTCAGTCAATGTTCGGCCAGTAACCACCCGCCACAAATGGTTAAAGAACCTGTACTTTTTGTTCTTCTCAAACATCGACAAACAAACTGTGATGTTGTAAAGAATATTATCCATTCTGTTGAATTCTGTTATAGTTAGTATACTTAATTTTTCGCAGGAGCATCGCTATGGCTATTGCCATAAGACATATATTTGAGCCTACTGAGGGTGTTTTTGCCCCATACGAACATAGACGCTTAGCGAATGATTTTCCTGCAGGCAAGCTACCTGGAGTTCGAAGCGTCACTGTCTATCGTGGCACAGATAAAAAAATCATGGTTGGAGAGGCCGTTTTGGAAAATAAAGCTGTTCTTGAAACTTGGGAAGACTGGAACAACTCTTTAAAGGAGCAGAGTGGGGCCAAAAATTCATGACAACTGGTAAATTCGTAAAAAGAGTAATTTTTGAAATTGTTGAATAAATTTTCAGGTCTCATCAAAGCTACTTAATCTACCAAGAATATTGACTTGATAGATGCCATTGCTATTGGCTCATCTGTTTTGATCATCAAAATCATAGTATTGTTGCCTGCGGTAGCTAATATAGGCGCTGAGCCCTTGTCACGGTCTGTCTGCTCAATTACTACCACAACAAATTACTAGTTCGGTAAATATCTGGCTTCCCACTGGTCATTCTTGGATTCCCCTTTGACATTATGAAGTTGCCCATCAATCCTGAGAAAGACACTTTTTTTAGAAGTAGACTGGAGACAATAACCAAGGAGTGAAGATGAGTAATATAGGGTTCCCCTGTAGCGAAATTTGGAGGAAGAGGATGTATAAGAAAATGGTCAACCCACTGGCACACGGAGTCAGCAAGCATCATTTAAGGAAAGATCCACCTGCATCTGAACAGTCAGATGCTGCAAGTCGATCATGGGGAAATGCAACCCAACAGGCACTTTACGAAAAGGGAGGTGATTAAAAAATCTGAAAGGATTTTGAATAAATAAGCTTCTGCCTTCCAAAGTGACTATGCACTATACCCTCATGATTTCCGAATTGCTCAGGGTTGATCAGCACCAGCGATCAAGTGGTGGTCGAAAAAAGATCCCTTATAAGTCAAAGGCCACGGATTGGAAAAAAATTTCTAATGTGAGATCGAAAATAGTGAGAACTGCTAGTTTTTTTCCAGTCACCAGCTGTGTTGCAGAAGGCTATTTCAAGCTTTGAGTTCACCTCATACCTCAAAACATGAGTGTTTGACCATGCTCAAGAACACGGAATTCCAGTGGGTTGATTCCTTGTTCCATAAGCTCCTGCAATAATCTCTGTGGAGGTTCTAGAAGTGGTTCTTCAGTTAAGTTCAAAAAGGTTCCCCAGTGCATTCCTATGGATTGGCGACTCTCGACATCAAGGTGAATTTTGACAGCCTCTTCTGGATTAACATGCATATCCTTCATAGACCATCGGGGTGCATATGCCCCGATGGGGATTAAAGAAAGATCCATCGGGCCATAACGCTTACCGATTTCTACAAAATCTTTTGAATAGCCAGTATCTCCAGCAAAAAAGAATTTTTGTTGAGGAGATTTGACGACCCACCCTGCCCAAAGAGTCTTGTTTGTATCAAACAAACCTCGTTTGCTCCAGTGCTGAACAGGAACTGCTGTAAAATTCCACTGACCAATCTGTTCACTCTGCCACCAATCTAGTTCAATCACCTTCTCAGTAATTCCAATGTTTGCAAACCAACTTTTCAGACCGAGTGGAACTAGAAAATAAGGAGGTTTTTCTAGCTGTTGCTTTGTGAGTGCTAATACCGATTTACGATCAAGGTGATCATAGTGATTGTGTGAAATTATAACGTAATCAATCAATGGTAATTCGTTCAATTTTATACCAGGAGGATTGAGTCGCTCAGGCCCAATAAATTCTACTGGGGATGCACGATTACTAAGGTGAGGGTCGGTAATGATATTGATGCCCAGGTGTTGCCAAAGAAAGGTTGAATGACCAATCCAAGTGAGTGTTGTTTCCGTTCGATTATTTTTCAAAAATTCAATCTGGGGTCGAATTTGCTTCAAGCTTACTGGCTGTTGAGGAACCCTACCCCAGAAACGTCTCCAGAGTTTGGGGAAATCCTTTGTCATTCTCCCAGGAGGTAAATAATTATTTTGAAATCCAGAAGGAGTGTGATGGGAAGGACGATTGATGGAAGATCCTTTGTGAGAATTGCAACCACCTAATGCAATCAAAAAGATCACTAGAAACCAGCCAAGAAAGCAAACATACTTCATTAGTTCCCCCTACCAATTATTTCAACAGATACGTAGGTATTGTAGATTTTTGAAGGAGTTGAACCTACAGAGCAACCACAAATAAGAAATTTTTCCAAAATTATGAAGTCTTCTCAGTTTAGTGAATTAAACCCATATTAATGTAACCAATTTGATTTTAGACAACTAT
Source organism: SAR324 cluster bacterium (assembly GCA_029245725.1). NCBI lineage: Bacteria > Deltaproteobacteria > SAR324 cluster bacterium. The sequence goes on from JAQWOT010000271.1 coordinate 2,579, forward strand.
TGTAGTAAAAGCTTCACGAAGCCTTGTTTGCTTGAATAAGGGTGTCTAAACAAATAATTCAGATTTTTTAATACTATGATTTAGTGGTAGATTAAAAATTTAATTAAACATTTTTATTATTTAGACTATTTTTACAAAAAAATTCCTACTGTAATATTAGACTTTGATAATTAATTTAAAAGTTGAACTAGAAAACAGATATGTTCCAATCTTTAAAAATTTATTTGAGTATATTATTCATGACTGTTGCCTATCCAGCTTTTTCATTTCAGAACCCACTTGACCTCTATGATTTCAGCGCATCAGAGACTTCTGGAAGTTGGATAATTGTCAATGATGGGGTCATGGGAGGATTCTCAAGATCACAACTAAGCTTCAGTTCAACTGGGACCTTACTATTTCAAGGGAGTGTTTCACTCGACTTTGGTGGTGGATTCACATCAGTGAGATCTGTTTTCGAGACTGTAGACGCAGGAAACTACAACGGACTCCTAATCATGGTGAAAGGGGATGGAAAAACATATCAACTTCGGGTGTGGCATCAGAAACAGTTTGATGGAGTAGCTTTTTTCCAACATTTTGAGACAACAAGAGGCGAGTAGTTGGAGATCTTTTTGCCTTTTATCCGTTTTCAAACTAGCTACCGAGGCAGACTGTTACCTGATCATCCAACACTCAATCGAAGAGAAATTTCTCAAATTGGTCTAATGGTCAGTGATAAACAAAAAGGAGAATTTAGTTTAGAAGTTAAACGCATTAGTTTCTTTGATGAGGAAAGAACAAAAAAAAGAAAAATACTGACTCCTAAAGAAATTTTTAATTTTAAAAAAATCCATGGATTTTATATTTTTCTCTAAATCTTTTTGTCATCAATAATGAGTTTATATCAAATTCAATTTATTTATTCTTTAGGAGTTCAATGAAAGAATTCAGACTGTCATCTGAACAACTTGATAACTTCCTTGATGATGGTTTCTTAATAATTCCAAATTTATTGGATGCTAAAGAAACAGATCTCCTTTTAACAGCAGCTAGTGCTGATCCAATGATGAAGGAAAATGTCTTTGATGTAAGCGATCGGAAAGGACAAACCAGCCAAATGACACTTTGGAATCATCCTGGTGATGATCTTTGGGGGATGGTAAGCCGCTCGAGCCGTATCGTAACCTCAATGGAAAAACTACTTGACGGGGAGGTTTATCACTACCATTCCAAGCTTATCCTGAAAAAACCAAATGAAGGGGGTGCTTGGGAGTGGCACCAAGATTATGGCTATTGGTACAAGAATGGGTGCTTGTTTCCTCACATGGCAAGTTGCTGGATCGCCTTAAACCGTGCCGATAAAGAAAATGGATGTCTTCAGGTCATTCGGGGTTCTCACAAAGCAGGTCGCATCGAACATGGTGTTTATTCGACCCAACACTGTGCTGACCCTGAACGTGTTGAACAGTTACTTAATCGGTTAGAACTTATCTACTGTGAACTAGAACCGGGCTCCGCAGTTTTTTTCCATTGCAACACTCTTCATCGATCTGATGCTAACATTAGCGAGCGAGACCGCTGGAATTTAATCTGCTGCTACAACGCTGCTAAGAATGATCCCTATTTTTCATCACATCATCCCCAATACACTCCGCTGAAAAAAGTCCCTGACACTGCGATCAAACAAATGGGGCTGCAACTTAGTGCCGGCCCTGAATCATTCTACAAACCCGATGAATCAAGCATTTCACGAGCTCATACAGCAAAGTGAATACATGAGTATTATTCAGTGTTGTTGAAGCTGAGCACTCCTACACGACTCCTGGGTTTTGAAGTTAACAATGAGAGAATTTCCAATATGAATCAACAACCCAATATCATCTTCATTATGGCCGATGATCATGCTGCAAGAGCCATCAGTTGCTATGGGGCAGGAATCAATGAGACCCCAAATATCGATCGGCTTGCCGAAGAGGGCATTCGCCTTAATCACTGTTATGTTACCAACTCAATTTGTACTCCAAGTCGGGCTGCTATTCTTACGGGCACATACAACCATGTAAATTGTGTCTTCACTCTCCAGACACCGATCAACAACAGAATGCCAAATGTGGCAAAACACCTGAGGACTGGCAACTATCAGACTGCTGTCATTGGGAAGTGGCATTTGGGTGAAGGAAAAGAACACGAGCCTACCGGATTTGATTTTTGGTCAGTGTTACCTGGACAGGGAGAATATTTTGATCCTTACATGATTGAGATGGGCGAAACCATTGAAGTGCCAGGTTATGCTACAGATATCATCACTGATAAAAGCCTCAACTGGCTCAAGTCACGAGATCTTGAAAAACCATTCTTTTTGATGTGCCTACACAAAGCCCCCCACCGAGAATGGGAGCCCCATCCAAAAAACAGGGGGCTCTATCAAGCTGACATAGCGGTGCCAGAAACTTTTGATGATGACTATAAAAATCGTGCCCGGGCTGCCAAAGAAGCCAAAATGCGAATCAAAGATGACATGAAGTACTCTGACCTCGGACTCGTTCAACCCGAGGGTGGATTGGAAGTTGGTGAGCGTACAAGAATCGGTAGTACCAATCGAAAAGTCCCCAACCCCTCAGATGTCAGCAGCCTACGACTAATTGATAAGGAGACTGGAGAGGCCTTTACTTTTCAAAACCGCGAAGAGCTTAGTCATTTCAAATACCAGCGTTATCTCAAGCGCTACTTACGTACTATTCATTCCATTGATGAGAGTGTTGGTAAAATTCTGGATTACCTTGATGATACTGGAATGGCTGAGAATACCCTTGTCATCTATACATCTGACCAAGGATTCTTTCTTGGAGAACATGGCTGGTATGACAAACGATTCATGTATGAGGAATCATTTCAAATGCCTTTCCTTGCTCGTTTCCCAGCTGAAATTCCGATGGGGTCAGTTTGTGAAAATGTTTGCTGTAATGTTGATTTTGCTCCAACATTTCTTGATTTCGCAGGTCTCTCTATTCCAAGTTATATGCAGGGGAGAAGTCTTCGGCCGTTGTTCCTTGGAGAGGTTCCAGGCGATTGGTCTGAAATCACTTATCATCGCTATTGGATGCATCGTGATCCGGATCATAACGCATACTCTCATTACGGAATTCGAAATCAACGGTACAAACTCATTTATTGGTATAATGAGGGCTATGATCTGCCAGGTACGAATCACGGTGGCGAAGACCGTGAATGGGAACTTTTTGATTGCAAGAAAGATCCTCTGGAGTTGTTTAACTGTTATTCACAGCCAGAGTACCAAGAAGTTGTCAACACTATGAAAATTGAACTTTTGAAGAAGATGAGGGAAATAGGAGATGAACCGGAACACATTTAAAATCGTATTAAGAACAAGCCAAATTGAAGGCTGATATCTGTTGGATTTTTTTCATGGTTTTAAAATCTTTGTAACCTTGGAATCCATTTTCCTTGAGCTTTTAGCCGCTCACACAGCTCCCAAAGAGCAATTTTGTTAGAGTCGTATTTAAGAAGTTTTTGTGCTTTGGTAGCATCACACCAACAATAATCACAATGCTCTGATGACAAAGTAGGTTCACCCATGACTTCCACTGAGAATGCATACTCCGGAACAACAAGCAGGTGATTAGGCCAATACTTGTGATCATTAAATATTATTTTTGGCAGGGTACACATTGAATCCAGTTGCAGCCAGTTTTTGCCCAAAAGTGCTGTTTCCTCATTCAATTCTCTTTTAGCAGCTTCCAGAGAGGTCTCAGTATCTTCCCCACCACCTGATATGGGCTGCCAGAAGCCAAGATCTCTTCGAAGACAAATGAGAAAAAGGATGGTTTCACCTTTCTGTTTGTAAGGAAAAACCAAAACTTGAAATGGTGCTCTCATTCAATTTCCTCAATCACACTGAAGTGATCATTTCTTGAGTTGAAGAAATCCGCTGCACATCAGCAAGATTTCTAAAAATATATTTCTAAACAATAGTTTAAGCTTCAATTTACAAAAATACAGCAAGAACCCCTAGCTTCCCCAGAGGGTGCTTGCCAACAATTGAATTTTAGAGGATCTTCCTCATTTTTTGTCTTGGAATCAATAGCTATTGCCCTAGGAGTGATTCAAGGTCTTGATGACTATGCTGGATTTTTAAACAAGGCTCGTGTCATCGTATATCATTAAATTTTTGAAACTAATCCAGACTCATTATCACAGTCCAATTTTTTAGTGAGGTGTATTTTGACTGAAAAAAAGTGGATCGAAAAAATAGTTGCTCCAAATGAAAAGCACTGGGTTGGTGATGGTTTTCATGTTAGTACGATTTTCTCTATGCACTCTGAAGATACCGAAAGTATCAGTCCATTTTTGATGATGGATCATGCTGCTCCCAAATATTTTCCACCAACCCAAAGGAAACGTGGAGTTGGAGAGCACCCCCATCGGGGGTTTGAAACCGTAACTTTTGCAATCAAAGGGGAGGTGGAGCATCGGGACTCTGGGGGTGGTGGAGGCAAGATCACCACTGGCGGTATTCAGTGGATGACAGCAGGTTCCGGTGTCGTTCATGATGAATTCCATTCACGCGAGTTTTCTCAAAAAGGAGGTGATTTTGAGATGATCCAACTATGGGTCAACCTTCCTTCAAAATTTAAGATGACTCCACCTCGGTATCAGTCCTTTGAGAAAGGTGATTTTCCAATAATTGATCACGGAAATCACGAAATTACCGTCAAGGTTATCGCGGGAAACTTTAGTACAGTCACTTCCCCAGTGAAAACTTTTTCCCCAATCAACATGTATGAACTCAATGGCCCCTCCAGTTCCCAGCTAGAAATACAGCTGCCTGTAGGAAGCAACACCTTAGTTTTTCAACTTTCAGGTAAGTCATCTATTGGTGATCGGCAGATCGAGAAAGGGAATCTCGCCATTCTTAGCAAATCAGGAGATTCTTTTAAACTAGAACTTTTAGAGGAATCTAAAGTGATGATTCTAAACGGGGAACCCCTTGGCGAGCCTGTAGCGGCTTATGGGCCTTTCGTAATGAACACACGCCAAGAATTAATGGAAGCATTCAAAGATTTTCAGGCGGGTAAAATGGGGCAGTTGGTCAACTAGGTCGGTTAAAAAAGAAGGCAAGCCGTTGGTTGGAAAACACAATGATATTCAATATGATAAAAGGAAAATTTGGTCAATTCCGTTCACCAAGCAAGCGAAAATGTTTTTCAGTTTGTTGGCTAATTTATAATTTATAAACGACAAACACCTTATTCACTCCCAAATTGATACTCCTCTTCTACCAGTTAATCCAAATTTTCTTAATATTAAATTCGTCATATGCCCAAATCTACTCTGGTGAAATCCTGATAACACGGAGGACGTCACGGCCTTGCTGAGCATTGGGGCCGAGAAGAGATTTCGCTGCAAATTTCACAATGAAGATTGGCTTTCTAAGAAGTATCTCCGCATCACTTAAAGTAAAAGAAGGAGGATGCGGGGGTACAAGACTAAATATAAAACTGAAAAACATAATATTAGTTTATTTTATCCATGGATTAAACTCATATCACAAAAACAGTCTGATTCTATCACTTACTAGTATTGCCTTACGAAATAAACCCATCAGGTCTAGTCTAAATCTCTTGTTCCTATCTCAAGGCTCTTGGCCACCTTCGTAACAAAATTTGACTTTCAGGAGATGCTTTGGATTCAGTAACACAAGCCGTCTTAGGTGGCGCTGTCAGTTACGCTGTCTTAGGTCGTCGCCTTGGCAAACGTGCCACACTGTATGGAATAGCCTTGGGAACCCTGCCCGATCTGGATGTGCTGATTGATTTTGGTGGTCCAATTGAGAACATGACGCACCATCGCGGTTTCTCTCACTCCTTTTTGGTGCAAGCTTTAGTAGCGCCGCTTTTCGTCGTACTTTTGTCGCGATTGCCTTACGGGCGTGATGCTTCTTGGATCCGTTGGTACGTTGCAATATATCTTTCTTTCGCCACCCATTCACTTGCTGATTTATTCACGGTTTATGGCACACAGATCCTCTGGCCTTTGACAGATCACCCGTTTGCACACTCAATTTTATTTATCGTAGATCCAGTCTACACCATCCCACTGCTTTTTGCCGTGATCAGCACATTTCTGATGCGTGACCGAAATCAAGCCTTGAAACTCAATGCCTACATGCTAGGACTCTCCACTCTCTACCTCGTATGGAGTACCGGAGCCAAGTGGATCATTGATAATCGAGTCCAAATGGCATTGGCCAGCCGAGGGATTTCAGCTCAAGTATATGAGTCAACACCCGCCCCTCTGAATACCATATTATGGCGTGGAGTCGCAGTGGAAGGTGATCAATACTTCGAAATTTGGGCATCTATCTTTGATGAAGTGGATCAAATTCAGATTCGTGGTTTCCCTCGCAACATAGATCTACTTTTACCCATAGAGAATCACCCGAATATAGAGCGTCTGCGCTGGTTTACCAAAGGCCAATATAAGGTCTGGCGATCAGATGATGAGATCATCATCTCTGATCTTCGGATGGGGGTTGAGGGAGCTTATGTATTTAATTTTGAAGTCGGTCGTGAAATCGACAATCAAACAAATATTGGCAGTTTTCAACAAATTCCACAGAGACTAGATTTTTCCGGTTTGCAGTCTGTCTTGGCCCGGATATTTGATCCAACAGTCAGCGTATCCAATCCCAATTAGGCCTGCCCTGCTTTTTGAACGAGAAATTTATTGAAAAAATATAAAAATGTGAGAGAGCTCTGTTATGAGCAATTATGAAACTGAGTTCGCATCAAAGAAACCTTCAAAACATTGCCTTTAAATTATTATGAATTTCGTATTCTGCATCAGTTGATCTTCATTCAAGCCCAGTATCTATCTTGGTTGGCTCCTACAATCGCTTTGAGTTTGTAAGCTGTTAGCCTAAGATTTCAGCCCAGCCTTTCCAGTTTCTCCCCCTGACCTCCTCCCCAATCGACCACCCTCAGATTAAAGTCTAGCTGAATTAAAGAAACATTGAACAATGTGTCGGGATCACGAGTTCATAGGCAATCTATAATGGATAACATCATGTCAAAGTCTTTCAAAATAAATTTCGAATATCTAATTGGGATTTTAATCATCGCTGTGCATTGCTTAGCTATCCTCTGATGTCTGGCAAGCATCGGTAAAATTTAAAGTTCAGTTGATCAGTATTTAGGGAATGTGAATTCGCAAAGCCAATTCTTCAAACCAGGGAGACAGATGAGATACATGATATCAATCAAATCCAAACTAATTGATTGGGCTCTGCACTTTAAGCCTCAACCTGGAGAGCTTTCTGAATCTGAGCCTGGCTATGCAAAAGACCTGTCTCAACAGCACCAGTTTTTGTGGGATGTCAGATCTTTATTTACTTGATATAATTTGCAAAAAATAGATTCTAATTTCCATTGGGATCGATTTTGAATGGTAAATAGCCGATTCCCTTAAAGTTGAGTATAAGGCTGAGATTGCCCACACTTAATAATATTCAGTTTCCCAAAGTCATCCATGGGTGAAATTGTCATTCCCAAATAAGGTAGTTTCCATTGTGGACTCTTGGGGAATTAGCCAGCATACATCATCAAGTGGAAGCCAAAGTTTGGAGTTTTATTGCGCAGTCCAAGCTCCATCAATCGGTATCGCCATACCGGTGACACTTGCAGCAGCCTCACTCATCAAATAAATGCATAAACTACCAATTTGTTCTGGAGTCACAAAAGTCTGACTTGGTTGACGTTCATGAATTAGTACACTAGCCTCCTTCTCAAAACTTCTACCACTCATCTCCGATCGGACGTGTATCTGTGATTCTACGAGCGGTGTTCTGACCCATCCAGGGCAGATCGCGTTGACGGTAATTCCATCAGTTGCACATTCAAGAGCTACTGTTTTCGTTAGACCCACCACACCATGCTTTGCAGAGACGTAAGCAGATTTATTTGTAGAAGCAACCAGACCATGCACAGAGGAAATATTGATGATGCGCCCAAAGCCTCGACTGCGCATACCCTCAATGACGGAAGCAATGGTATGGAAGTGTGCTGTTAGATTAATAGCTATCACATCATCCCATTTGGAAATTGGAAATTTTTCAATCGGGGCTACATGTTGAACACCTGCATTGTTGACCAACACATCGATTGGGCCCATTGTATTTTCGGCAGTGGCAATCATTTTTCTAATAGCCTCTCCATCACACATATCGGCATCAAAATAATGGACACTGGTGGCGCCCAAATCAGTTAATTTCTCACTAATTGTAATTGTTTCTTCGAGGTCAGCTATGCCATTATAGGAAATTTGGTGCCCTTCAGAAGCAAGAATTTGCGCTATTTCAAGGCCAATTCCGCTTGTCGCACCAGTGATAAAAACATTATAAGTTGTCATTTAGCTACCTTATGATTGTGAACCATAAAACTTAAAATTAATGGTAATATCCTTGTGTTAAGAATACAAATTTCTTAGATTAATCAAATTGATTCAAAATTTATATTAAATATTTAATTTATTATCAATGTGATAATAAATTCTTTGTTACATTCTTAGAAACGAGAAGAGGAAGTCGTGAATGATGATTTAGTTTATTCAAGCGAATTGGGTGACTTAAGAAAAGAAAAAACTAAAATTTCTAAAGATGATGTTGAGGTTGACGAATCTTCTCTGCAACTTCTAGTTCGGCGGTTGACTTCCGGTAAAGGTCGAACTGTGATTGAAATCAACGGCCTACCATCCAATAAAAACTGGTGTAAGGGACTTGCCAAAGACTTGAAGAAAAGAATTGGTGTTGGCGGCTCTTACAAAAATGACATCATTGAAGTTCATGGTGAGAATTACGAGAAGGTAGCAAAATTTTTAGAGTCGAAAAAGATTATTTTTAAAAAAATTGGTGGATAACAATAGACAATCTTGTATAAGTTCACATTATTAATTGATAGGTATATTTTAAAACAAAAAATCGAATATATTAGAATCTTTTTATGCATGAAAAATTAATTTAAATAATCCATAATAAATAAAAACTTTAGGCTAATCTTTTATAAAAATAAGTAATATACCTGAGATTTTTCAATGAAGAAAAGCATTCTTTTAGCACTCCCAATTTTATTTCTCACTGCAAATCTATATGGTTATAAGCCAGAAGATTTAGGAAAACTCCAAGATTCAAAGAATTGTTCCAAGTGTGACCTCAGTGGAGCCAATTTTTATGAAGCAGATCTTCAGGAGGTTAATCTGAATGGAGCTATTTTACACCATGCCAACCTAAGAAGATCAAACTTGAGTGGTGCAGATCTAGGCGGTGCTATGCTGTTTAGGGCTGATTTATTTGGAGCTAATCTGACGAATACAAATCTAGAGGGAGCTAAATTCTGTAATACTATTCTTCCCTTGGGTTCCATATCTGTCAAAGATTGTTGACTGCTATTAGCAAGTAAAGTATCAATTCCAGTTTTGAAAACCTGAGTCCTTTAGTTCATCGAAAACTCAAAGAACTGTTAAGATAAGATAATTCATTGATGTATCAATTTGACTCCATATTGAATTTCTTGAATGTGATTCTGAATGAAATGTTACAAGCCAAACACTTTAAAAAATTGATTTGACCTCATTATTCTCGGTTATCCACTTAAAATTCAGCAAACAATAGTTGAGAAGAAATATGACCTCTAGCCCAATCATGACAACCATTGATTTTGAAAAGGAAGGTAAACAAACAGGCTACCTCAGACTTCCTCATTCTGTCCATCGATCAGCCTACGGCTGGATTCCGTTTCCAGTTGCTTGTATTAGAAATGGAGAAGGGCCTACCGCACTTCTTCTCGCTGGCACCCATGGCGATGAATACGAAGGACAAGTCACTCTTTCAAAACTGATTTACGAACTGGAACCCCAAGACATTAAAGGTAGGGTGATCATCCTGCCGATGCTCAATTTTCCAGCATCCAAGGCGGGACTCCGAACATCACCAATTGACGATCTGAACTTGAATCGTGTTTATCCTGGAGATCCTGAGGGTTCTCCAACTCTTGTGATTGCGCATTATGTAGAGACCATCTTGATGCCAATGGCTGATTATGGTTTGGATCTCCATAGTGGAGGATCCTCGTTGCACTATATTCCCAGTGCGGTTGGAGCCGTAGAGACCGATTCAGAGCGGTTACAGGAAATTCAAAGGCTCATGAAAGTATTTGGAGCTCCCTATTCTTTTTTCTTTCCCGGTGGACATGCAGCGGGCACTTCTGGTAACCATGCTGCCCGGCGCCAAAATGTTCTGATGTTTGGCACTGAGATGGGAGGTAGTGGGACCATCACCGCTGAATGTTTAAAAATTTGTGAAGAGGGCACTCGTCGATTTCTTGCTGAGATTGGAGTCTTACTTAGTAGTGGAGTGGCGCCAGCTGAAACAGAATCTCGAATGCTTCACGCACCAGACTTTTCTTTCTTTAGCTATGCGGACGGTGAGGGTATCTTCGAACCCGCAGTTGGACTAGGAAGTGAGGTCAAAAAAGGAGAAATAGCTGGTTATGTACATACCCCAGAGAATCCAGGCTCAAAGCCCAAAACAGTTTATTTTGATGCAGAGGGTGTTGTGGTTTGCCAAAGAATCCCTGGACGAGTGTTGAGGGGAGATTGCCTATATCACCTAGGTTGTGATTTCTAGGACCTTTTTAAAAACATTTTAAGAAATTCAAAGTTTCTCAAAGATTTTTGGCAACAACAGTAGTAACTAAAAAGAAATTTAACAAGAACGGCAACAAAAAACTCTGTTGATATGATAATTTGTCTGATTCCCGAAAAAAGTTTCCACTGAAACTTCTTCAAATCAACTCCTTGAGCAAGGCTGCGACATCAAATAGCAAGAGCGCGAATAAGACAATTGAGACGCTTTTCAGAATTTCAAAGCGTAGATATTTCTTCCTAGTAAAGTTTGGGTAACTAGTACCACAACCCGGGCAAGATTTCGATGCTGGTAGAATTGCATGCTGACAATCCCGACATTTCGCCATATTATCCTGCAAGTCCAACAACCTCTTCTTTTCAAGAAGTAATTGCTTTTTCTCCAGAAGAATCTGCCTCTCTTCTTCGATTGTCATTACACCACAGTCCTCACAACTGGCCGCAGTCGCTGGAATCGATCGCCCACAAGTTCTACATTCTTTAAAAATCTTTTTTTCAATTCGTCTTCAAAACTAAGTAAAATCCGTCTATCTTTCGTCAACTAATGACTTATGATACCGATGTTTTAAAAAGGAACCATAATATGAAATTCTTTCTGAGCCTAGCGCTCATCCTCCTACCCATTCAAATCTATGGACAAATCTACACCATTCAAGTCAATGATTATCAGGGTAATGGTTGGGAACATACAGTACGACTAGACCCATTTACTGATGAAAAAATCTCCACAGTGAGTAAGGCAGCCAAAGATGGGCCAGACACCTCTGTTAGCAAACCAGTTTTGTTTGTCAGGAGTAATGGAGATATTTATGTGGATTGGAAGCGCTTCATTAGCAAAAATAGATTCGACCAGCCATTAAGATACCGTTTTGACAAGGGAGAGATCGAAAACACGAAAGTTGCCACCTCGACCAAAGCCAATTTGACTTTCCTTGTTATCGGGGAAAACTTGAAATCGTATCTAAACTTCATCAAACACATTAGAGACTCGATGACTTTAGCGGTTGGAATAGAGGATTCAGAAGGAGTTGAGTATGTAGCAGCCTTTGATCTGACAGGTTCCTCAAAGGCGTTTTCTTTGATTGAGGAGGAGGGGGAGAGTCCTGAGGTGCAGTTTGAGTCCATACAGATCACCAAAACTCAACTAAGGGATTTGGAAACCGCCCTGAGTTTGTATGAGGCTCATAACAGCCGTTTTCCTACAACCGAGCAAACTTTGAGTGCACTGCTGCAGCAACCCATTGTTGGGAGCAATTACGAGAACTGGAAAGGACCTTATTTTCGAAGTCAACAAATACCCGTTGATGGGTGGGGGAATCCCTACAATTATACTAGTGATGGAACTCGCTACCTCATTCTATCTCTTGGGGCCGATGGAAAGAGCGGGGGAGTTGGAGTGAATGCTGATGTTTCAGCAATCGGAAAACTCTATTGGGGAAAAAATGTAGACAATTGATCAACTTCTACCAAAGCTAAGATCATAATTTTCTGAAAAATTAACGGCTCAGTAATTTAAGATCAACATCACTCTGTTATTACTAGAAATTTTTGGATCATCACTTAAAGATCATAAGTTTTCATCACTCGGGAATTAAGAAGCTTTGAGAACTTTTTCCAGCCAGAAAGATGCAGCAATTACCTTTGCATCTTCTCCTTGTCGAGCAACCACTTGAATCCCATTTGGCCTTCCATTTTCACTCTGTAGCCCGGGGACGTTTATGGCTGGAACTCCCAATAGGCTCCAAAGTCGATTGAAAATTGGATCTCCTGTCCCTTCTTCGATCGGCGGAGGAACTCCGGGTGAACTTGGGATGATCAATACATCAAAGTCACAATAGCACGGTCAAATCCCCCTTCTTAATGTTCCAATTTTCTGAATATCTGCTAAGTGGCACTCTGTTTTGGTAGCCTCTCCTTCTTCTAAAATTAAGGCTAACTTAGAACTGACTAAAGGTCGGTAGGCCTTCCATTCAAAATGCAGGGCATCAAATGCTTCTCTAGCAAGGACTCTTTTGTGGAGTTCCACTTCATCACCAAATTGAGGTGGCAGATGAAACTCGTCTACAATCACACTATTCATTGACTTAAGATCGTAAACTAGTTCCTCCCAAACCCTAGTTAGATCATCACTGGCAGCTTGCCAATAAGGGCTACAACAAAGACCAACTTTTCTTGGTTGATTGTCTTCTCTACATTGAACCATCCAATGATTATCTGTAAGGCTATCCATCAAGAGAGTCGTATCCTCCAGACATTTAGCAAACACTCCAAAGCTTCTGGCTAGAGCCTTCTCTCCCGAGAGATCTAGAGTTCCAATGGTTGATTTAAACCCCACAACACCGCAGTAGGGGGCTGGCCGATAATAGATCCAGCCGTTTGAGAACCGAGTGCCCAAGGGACCATCCCCGAAGCAACAGCAGCTGCAGATCCAATGGATGACCCCCCAGGAGTTCTGCCTGGGGCAGCTGGATTTTTTGTGTCCGCCACTTGAAAAGTGGCAAACTCAGTTGTGACAGTTTTGCCCATCAGAATTCCACCAGCTGCTCTAAGACGTGAAACGGCATCGATTGCCTTTTTATGATGCAGCGGGGCCTCAAGGCTTTGATAAATCTTTGAACCAAAGCCAGTCTCAGTCCCAGCAACATCGATGATGTCTTTGATGGCGACTGGTAACCCAAGCAATTTTTGTTGATGGTTCAATTCTTTTTGACCCGAACTTCTTTTGATGAGAAGCCCTAGAATCAGTTAGATTTTCTTCAAATTTTGACTGGAGATCATCAGAAAGGTACTCAACTTGTTGCTTAATTTCATTTTCATCAATAGTAGTCCACACATTCAGATCATCATTCATGGATTTCTCGATGAATGGTTGGTAATAATTTGAAATAGAAAGGGATCCCCTCTTTATTTGGTCTTGGGCATTCTTTTCAGAGGTTTTATCTTTCTGGATTTTCAATGAATGACTTTCAATTTAGTCTTCTTAACTATCTTTTAAACTAAATAAAATCAATAAGTTGGATACTTTTTTACAACTTTTACTGAAGAATCCAACATAATTTCTCTTTAATCTTCGAAATCATCAAGTAATAGGAATTTTCTTCGAGAAACAACACCCAAAGAGACTTTCCCTTGAGG
>JAQWOT010000272.1 GCA_029245725.1 SAR324 cluster bacterium
GGTAGATCTTGCAGCATCTGTTGTAGCAAAGGCAATCAAACGAGCTGATACGGAGGCAGTCTCAAAGATTTTCCTTTGGTAGATCTTGCAGCGTCTGTTGTAGCAGAGGCAATCAAACGATCTGATGTGGACGCGTCTAAAATTGGATAAGTAGTAATGGGAAATGTGATTCATACCGATCCACGGGACATGTACCTTTCCCGCTATGCAGCTGTAAAAGGAGGTATTCCAATCGAAACTCCTGCCTAAACTCTAAATCGTCTTTGTGGCAGCGGACTCCACGCGATCGTCTGTGCAGCCCAATAAATTCTATGCGGCGATACAGATATTGCCCTGGGAGGAGGTGCTGAATCAATGCGCCGATCCCAATACTGGCTTCCAAGCATGAGATTGGGACAACGAATGAATGACGGACAGGTCATTGATGCGATGGTTGGAGCACTCTCTGACCCATTTGATAGTTGTAATATGGGAGTGACTGCAGAAAATGTGGCAAGCCGATGGGAAATTTCAAGGGAAGAGCAAGATCAACTTGCTGTAGAAAGCCATCAAAGGGCCCATAGGGCTACTGAAAAAGGATACTTCAAAGGGCAGATCTTACCAATTTCGATCAAGCAAAGAAAACAGATGATCTCCTTTGATAAGGATGAACATATTCGGAGTGATGCCACAACTGAAAGCATGGCTAAGCTGAGAACTGTCTTCAAAGAGGACGTGAGTGTGACCGCGGGTAACGCCTCTGGGCTAAATGACGCCACATCTGCGGTCATCCTGATGGAACGTTCCGAAGCAGAAAAAGATGGCAAAGAAATCCTGGGCCGACTTGTTGGGTATGCACACTCCGGCGTTGATCCGAAATATATGGGTATTGGGCCTATTCCTGCGATTCAAAAGTGTCTCAAGATCGTGGGGTTAACTGTCAAAGATATGGATGTGATTGAGTTGAATGAAGCCTTTGCAGCGCAAGCTTTGGCAGTAGCACGAGATTTAAAGCTACCATTGGATCGTACTAATCCGAATGGTAGTGGCGTCTCTCGGGGCCATCCAATTGGGGCCACAGGCTGTTTGATCACAGTCAAAGTTCTCTATGAATTGAAGCGAATTCAAGGTTGATATGGACTTGTTTCAATGTGCATAGGAGGGGGGCAAGTTATAGCTGCGATTTTCAAGAGAGTTTAGGGCCTGTCAGCAAATGAACATTGCTCGTTCAAGGTGCATCGTTGTCTTAAGGGTAAAGGCCTTATTCCTGTCCCTATTTCAGAAGAGTCCGATCAGTAGATATCAAACTTATCTGGAATTTTTAACCCTTAAAACTTAAAGATTATCAATTGGTCAGATAGCTTTTTTAGATTTCCAATTCTTGTTAAAGAATTAGTGCATTTTAATTGTAACATCTATGATATTGACATAATTCTGGGAAAATCTGTTAAACTATTTTTGTAGATTACACTTGGAATCTAATCAACTCTAAATAATTTAATGGATAGCAACATGAAACTTTATGCAGATCCGATCACAGTCAATTGTCGAAAAGTCCTCGCAGGATTCAAACTGATGGGCATTCCTTATGAAAGAATCCACGTCGATTATTTTAAGTCAGAGCAATTGAATGAGGACTTCATCAAAATCAATCCAAATGCCGCTCTGCCCGCCTTAGTTGATGATGATTTGGTATTGTGGGAGTCCAATAGCTTGTTGCAATATGCCGCAGACAAGTATGGCAAGTCAGAATTTTACCCGACTGATCTGAAAATCCGGGCTGATATTAACAGATGGTTACTCTGGGAAGCATCTGCATGGTTCGGATCCTGTTACGTATACCTAGTTGAAAATTGTGTGAAGCCCGTCTTGGATTCAAGCCCGGATCCCAAAATTCTAGAAGATCAAGACCCCAAGTTTCATAAGTTGGCTGGAATTCTAGATAATCGTCTTGGACAAAATGAGTGGATTGCTGGAATTGGCCCGACAATCGCCGACATCGCCTGCGCTGCGCCAATGCACCTTCATGGGTGGCAAAAACTTCCTTTGGATCAGCATGCGAATATTCGTCGCTGGATGACCCAGGACGTGGAGCAACTTCCAGCCTGGAAAGAAACTCACATTGGAGAGGGATTTACTCTCAGCTGATTTGTTAATTCTCCTTCATCAAAGTCCATTACTCACAGGGAACGATGCTCAACATTCTAGAAGCTCCCGCTAAAGTACTTGGTCAGATCAATTATACCGTTAATAACGGTAAGGAACCATCTTACTACTTCTATGTGCCCGAAGAGGAAGTAGAGATGAACCCGCCTGGAACCGATGTACATGATGTGGAAATCCAAAATGGCTGGCCCATGGTTGACCAGTTTTCTGTGAATGAAATCGGATTCGAATTACACGAATTTACTGATGATTTCAGAGGTTTTCATGATGATCAACTGGTCGTGAATGGATTCTATCCACAAGTGATCGACTTTGTGAAAAAGCATACCAGAGCGAAACGAGTCGTGGTTTTTGACCACACGATTCGCAGAAGGATGTCCAAGGAGCAGATGGAAGGGAACGTCCAAGATGAAAAGTCTGTGGTCAATCGACCTGCAGTCCTCTTGGTTCATAGTGACTATACTCCTAGTTCTGGGCCACAAAGAGTCCAAGATATTATGAAAGAAGAGGCCGAGGAATTACTCAAAGGACGACTCGCATTTTTCAATGTTTGGAAACCATTCTGTGAAAAGGTTGAAGAACTTCCTCTGGCCATGTGTGATGCCAGAACTTCCATAGATGAGGACTTTCTTACGATGAAGTTGAAGTATCGTGAACGGACAGGAGAGATTTTTGTGCTTCGACATTCTCCGAAGCACGAGTGGTATTATTTTCCTTGGATGGAATCGAAGCATGCTATTCTTCTGAAAACCTATGACTCAGAGACCGATGGACGTGCAAGATTTACTGGGCATAGCGCCTTCGAAGATCCCAATTCTCCAGCCAGCCCTCAGCAACGAGAAAGTATCGAAATTCGAACAATGGCTTTTTTCTAAGCAAACTTGGGAAGCCTCAAGGCCACTCGTTACCTCGACCAAAATTGAGACTGTCTCCCCAAACTCGCTGGTACTGGTAGTAATTTTATGAAAACTCTCTTCCTTCGATCTTACACTGTATTTGCTCGGTTTCGTTCTCTCACATTTACAAACCATTCTATTGAGTTAGATTTCTCTCTGACAGCTATTTCCAAATCTGCGCTTCTGAACCAGGCTGGATCCTCTGGATAAACAATCAGCTTTTTGCAACCTGCCTGATTCACATTCGCAAATCGACTGGCCAGAGTGTCTCTTTCTCTTTAAACTCTTCGAGATCCAAAGCCAGTCGGCCAATTGTTCTTTGCAGCTAGGGGAAGAATTGTTTTGGATGGATTTAGCTCAATTTTTGGTTGCCTTGATTGGGTTTGACCATAGAACTTGATGGACTCAGATAAAACAGTACTTGGGCAAGCTGGACAGGTTTTATAGCTCAGTCCTTGCAGAAGCCTGAATTTATAGGATTTGGAAAATTCGAGACCATTGACGCATAGTTTAGGTGAAGTGCCCTCTTTCATGGCTACAGAAAAATTTGAGATCGCTTCACCTTTTGAAAAAATACGCAGGTATGGAAGAATTTGGTCAATTTGAAAGTTTAGTAGGGTTCCTAAAGACTGGTGGTAAAATCCTGAACAAACCCTAGCTCCACTTTCTGATTCTACCGACTGAAGAGGGCTGAATCCTAATTCTTTATTAGTAAGGAATACTTCAAAATTTGTAAAATCAGGATTCATACCTGGACTTTATAAATAGATGTGAAGAATTTACCACATAGGATTAATTCCAATGGTACATCAATTATCCTAAGAGCGCGGGCCTGAGCACCCAGATTAGAAATTAATCCGCTACTAGTCTGAGCCTTTTTTATGACATCAAGAATTGAATTTTTGGGCAGAATTTAAGCTGAAAAAAAGAAAATTACACATATATTTTCTTAAATTTTTATATTTTACTAACAAGAAAAGAGATTATTTGATGAAAAGTTTTTTCGTTTTGATTCTGGTAATCTTTATACAAAACTGTGCATATCAAACTAATGACCAATTAAATTTAACTTCAACATTAAAAATTGAAAATACATCTGGAACTGCTCTTACAGGACTTTACATTTGGGAAGATGGTGAAGAAAATGGCTCTAATCAAATTGAGCTAGCATACGGTTTAACTGGCTTAGCATCTGGGGAAAAGGCTTTTGCTTACCCGATCGATAATTGTGATAAAAATTACAATATTAGAGTAGATTTTTACAGGGGGATTACGTTACTACCCTTACCATATACAGCTACTGCATATTTCGAGTGTAACAGGACAGTAATCTGGAGAATTACCGGAGAGAGTGAAGGACAAATCATCTACAAGTAATTGAAAATCATCCAACTCTGCTACTAATTAGGTAATCCGATAATTCATTTAGGATGTTTCTTGAGGAGTGTTTTGGCAAACTATTCAGAGTTTTATCTGCAGTGGTTTTCCACTTAGCACACTCTTTCTCAACGCTATTATGGGATTTCTTTTCTGATACTTTTTCAATAACCCACTCAACATCATCATCCAAAGTCTCCTCCGCAGGTTTTAGAAGGATGGTCTTTAATTTTTCTGAATCCATCTTGTTAAGATTTTCCAACATGTGAATAGTAATCAAGGTTCGTTTACCCTCTCTGATATCACCCCCTCGCTCCTTTCCATATTCTTTTGATTCGCCAGCATTCTCCTCTAGGTTCAATAGATCATCTCTGATCTGGAAACCTATACCCAGAGCTTCCCCAAAGTCACCTACTTTTTCTAAAATATCGGGAGGAGCGTCTGCGATCATTGCTCCCAACTGACATGGGCCTTTGCCAGAATAGACTCCGGTTTTTCTTCGAATCATTTCAAAGTATTCTGCACTTGTGGGAAAGTGATTGTTGGCAACCCAACCAATATCATAGGCCTGCCCCTCAAAAGTGGCTCTGAAAACTTGATTGAATAAACTGATTATGTCCAAGGTTTTTTGATCACCGAATCTCTCCCGATTAGTCAACAAAATCTCGTATACCATCCCGAATAAGCTATCTCCTGCATTGATGGCCAACGGAATTCCGTGAAGGTGATGAAGTGTTGGTTTTCCACGCCTAAAGAGGGAAGAATCCTCAATGTCATCATGAATCAATGCAAAGTTATGAAATAGTTCAAGTGCCACTGCTGAAGGGAGTGCGTCTTGGTAGGAAGCTCCGAACCACTCAGCACATAAAAGGAGTAGGGCGGGTCGAAATCGCTTTCCTCCCCTTAATGGGTAGTCCTTTTGGATAGAATATAGCTCTTTGTTTGGTTCCATTGATGGAAGAACCTCCAGCGTTGCTCGTTCTATTTCAGCAGAAGCACGCTTGAGAAAATCTTCAAGATTTCCGGATTCGGTTAGTTTAGAACCACTCATGCTCTGTTCTCCATAAACTCATACGAGAAGAGTTCTCCATCTGCTTCCCCTCCGAAGACCTTTGTCACTCCTCCTTTCATGATTATTTGAAAATCTTCCTGAACAATAATTTGGAGAGTTCCCCCAGGCATATGTACTGTTGATTCCCGATCGCACCAATCTAGTTTTCTGGCTACTGCTGCGGCTGCACTTGAACTACTTCCAGAAGCTAGCGTATACCCAGCACCTCTTTCCCATATTTCCAATTTGAGATTTTTACGATCCAAAATCTCCAAAAACTGAACATTCGATCGATTTGGAAAAATGAGATTGTTCTCAATCATGGGCCCAAATTTTTTAGCCATTTCTGGACTGGTTTGTTCTGTTCGGATCACGCAGTGAGGGTTACCAATTGTTGCAGCACTGAATTCAAGAACCTGATCTCCAATCAGTAATTCTTCTTGCAAAACTTCTCTTGAATCCCCCTTCACAGGAATCAAGTTACTGGCAAATGAGACTTTTCCCATTGAAACAGTCACTTCTTGACCATCTGGATGAACCGTTGCCTTAACTACTCCACCTTTAGTGTTGACCTGAAAACTGGCATTTGAAGCAACTAGATGCTGATCCCAAAGATAGCGGCAAAAGATCCTAAGACCATTTCCACTCTTTTCCGCCTCACTCCCATCTGGATTAAAGATTCTAAGGTTAAAATTTTCTTTCCCCTCTACTTGATTGAATGGCCCCCACAATATTCCATCTGAGCCAATTCCAAGGTTTCGGTGGCAGATTCGACGAATTACATCAGGTGAAGGGACTGCGTCAAAATTCTTTGGATCTAAAACTAGATAGTCGTTGCCAAGCGCATGATATTTATGAAATTTCATTTATTGACGAAGATTTGATGGATAGATTAACGACCTAAAAGAGTTGATTGATCAGAATGTTCTAAATTCTTAAAACGCTTTACTAGGGGAAGAAGTCGAAGGGGAAGAGTTGATTCCAGTTCTTGAGCTCTTTTCTGAACAGTGGATAAGAGAATCTGATTTGATTGGGCATGACCGTAGAGAATTGAATTGGTCATCACACCAGTTTTTGCCTCAATTAGCTGACCACAGAGCCCATGCCAGAGTTCCTTTTGAAGTGAAAAGAGTCTAAACTGATTCCAAAAATTACCTACCAACCATCCATCTGCAGTGAGTAATTCCTGCAGCTGTAGTAAGAGGCTTGTCGAATCAAAGCAACTCGATGCACCAGAATGATCGAAGGCATCAAGAAAAATCAGGTCATAGGGACCATTCAAATCGTTGATACTCTCTGTAACATCTATAGGCAGCACCTTGAGTCTGGAATCATTTGGAAGCCCAAAGTGTTCATACGCAGCATCGATCACTAGCGGGTTGATTTCAGTCGCAGTTTGCTGGATTTCTGGAAAATGATGGAAGAGAAAATTTGCTACAGATCCACCACCCAAACCAATATGAAGCACATTTTCTAGTTGCGGCACCAAAGCAATTGCCGCCAGCATTTGCCTAGTATAGCGTAGAAGAAGACAATCCGGTTGAAGGGTGGAATAAGCGCTTTGGACAATCAAATTACCAAAGCGCAGCTCTCTCCTATCAAGCTTTTCCCAGACTTGTACAGGTACTCCGTTAAATTCCTTCTCAAACAACAATTTTTCAGGAAGACTTTGAAACAATTATTGACTCAATAGTAGGTTTTAAGATTTGTTAATCAGAAAACATTTGCGACTTGCAAAAAATTTATTCACCTATGGTATGTCAATTGTAGTACTAATTAAAGTTGATGAGATCTAGAACCTGAAAAGGTTCAATATAATCTGGACAGGATGTCCCGATGGAAGCTATGGATGGTTGCCAGTCAACCCAAAGTTTCTAGGGACCAAATGAGTCAAAATATTAAATTGCACGTCGACTCAGAGCGAAAGATGGCTGTGGAAGACGTGATATCATTGCTAAAATTACTTCGCAATGATTTGGAAGTAGAAGTAGTGACGAAGTCTAACCGACCAGTAAAGCGATTGTCAGCGGGTGCAGTGCTATTGAACGAAGTTGCCAAAGCACAGCCAAGTAGACCTGATGAAGAATTAGAAGAGTTGAATGAAATAGGCTCTCTGTTGAGTGCTGTCACTCGAAGATCCTCATTTAGAGAGCTTGAAACGGCCTAGCTTTAGTGGTGGAAGCATGACCATCTTCGTTTATAAGAAGCAACAGCTTTGGGATTTAATTCCATTCCTGCCTGTGAAGCTAACTGACAAGCCCCACTAATGGAGATGTTTGGCGTAGTGGTGAATATCTCCATTAGTAAACCTACTTCCGCTGCGGAAAGAGTTTGATATGGGAGTGGAGGAATCAGTTCTTCTCCGTTCAGATGTAATTGGTAAGCTCTTGCAATCTCCTTCCAAGATTCTCCCTCTTCTCTTAAAGTCTG
>JAQWOT010000273.1 GCA_029245725.1 SAR324 cluster bacterium
TGCCTTTCTAGGGGGTATCCACTGGATAGCGGCGGTCATTTGGCTAAATTGATGACAGGCCCTACTATTTGAAAACGTATAATCAGAATAAATGAGAATGTTAAAAAATTAATATTTTAATCTAGGGAGTATAACTTATGAAGAAAAGAAATGAAGCAATTGTTAAGATAGCATGCTGTCAAATGGAACCAATTGTTGGCGAAAAAGAACGTAACATAAGAAGAAGCTCAGAAATGATTGAAGAGGCAGCAAAAGCAGGTGCAAATTTAATTGTTTTACCAGAATTATGTAATTCAGGATATGTCTTTGACACACGCAGAGAAGCGTTTGACCTATCAGAATCTGTTCCAGAAGGAGAAACCTGTCAGGAATGGATGAAGCTTGCGAGTAAATTTGATATCCACATTGCAGCAGGTATAAATGAAAGAGCAGAGGACCTGCTTTACAACAGTTCAGTAATTATTGGTCCCAAAGGGCACGTTGGGACCTTTCGCAAAGTTCATCTTTGGAATGAGGAAAATCTTTTCTTTGAACCTGGTAATTTAGGTTTCCCGGTATTCAAAACACCAATAGGCAGAATATCTTCCCACATTTGCTACGATAGCTGGTTCCCAGAAAGCTATAGGTTAGCAACTCTACAGGGGGCTGACATAGTTTGTGTTTGCACTAATTGGGTCCCAATTCCTGGTCAAGACAAAACCAGGGAAGCAATGGCAAACATCTTAGTCATGGGAGCCGCTCATGTGAATTCAGTATTTATCGCCGCTGCAGACAGAGTAGGAACTGAGAGAGGGCAACCATTCATAGGCCAAAGTCTAATAGCCAATTATACGGGTTGGCCAATAGGTGGACCTGCAAGCAAAGATCAAGAGGAAATAATCTATGCAGATGCAAATTTGGCCGACGCACGTAGGAAAAGAAATTGGAATGAATATAATCAACCCCTAAGAGATAGAAGAAAGGATGTATACGGGGAAATGTTAGGAAGTGACATGAATGTTGGTTGGTATTAATTTTAGAACAATTTAATCGCTATCCAGATGTTCTAATCTGAATTCTAAACCCTAATTAAATTGGGAGAAAACTGATAGTTTTTAATTGGATATACATTTTTAATTCTTTTCTGAATGAAAAAGGTAAGTATGCAAAAAGAAAACAAAATATCTAAAATCAGCAGAAGACAACTAATTAAAACAGCAGCAGCATCTGCAGTAATTATGGGATCACCTGCATTTATTAGAAATCTTCACGCAGATGACCCAATTAAAATAGGTGTTCTCTCACCAGTTACTGGAGCTTGGACTGTTTACGGGAAAGCACACTCGCGGGGTTTTGAATTAGCAGTTGAGGAAATAAACGCTGCTGGAGGGGTTTTGGGCAGACCTATAGAAATGGTTTTAGCAGATTACCAAACTGATAGAAGACTAGTTGTTGAACAAGCAAATCGACTCTTGCGGCAAGAAAGGGTTGATTTGCTTGCCGGTACTTTTTCAAGTGCTGATAGAAATGCAGCAGGTCCAATTGTAAAGGCAGCGGATAAACTATTACTGTATCCAACATGGTATGAAGGGCAAATTGAGGAATATTATCCCGGAGTCTGCAACGAAAATATTTTTATGTTTGGCCCAGAACCGACTCAACAAGTCTGGCCCTTCATGGAATATATGTGTAATAAATTTGGGAAAAAATTCTTCATGATAGGTTCTGATTATGCTTGGCCTCAAGTAACAAATATGTTTACCAAGGAGAAGCTGAAAGAACTAGGCGGTGAAACAGTTGGAGAAGTCTATATTCCATTTAATACGCCTCAATACGAGTCGGTATTGAGGCAAATACGCCAAGCAAAACCCGACATAATCTTTCACTCATTAACAGGTAGCGACACAGTCAACTTTAGGAAACAGCTTGTGGCGGCAGGAATGAAAAATGATTTCACTCTATGGACTGTGGATGATGAGGAGGTCGTAACCTCAGGACTGGGTCATGAGGTGTCTTCAGGAACATATGTAAGCTTTGATTATTTCATGACCATCAAGCACCAAAATAATAAAGATTTCTTGGATAGGTACCAAAAAAGATATGGTTCGGATGCACTAATGAACACCGTTGGAGTCGGTATGTATAACGCTGCGCACATGGGAGCAATGGCCATTGAGAAAGCTGGAAAAGTTGATACAAGTTCCATCCGCGAGGCTTTGAAAGGTATCAAGTTTGACAAAGCACCACAAGGCACTGTTGAGATGAGGGCTCTGGACCATCAAGCTGTGTTGCCATCATACTTGATGAGAGTTAGAGAGGGCTGGTCTAGTGTCAATGACATGTTCGAACAGGTTCAAACAGTAGCAAGAGCGGTCCCTCAAGACGCACGATGTAATCTACCACTGTAAATTGCCCTTGGATTAAGATGGAACTAGCTGCCAGTGTGTTACTAGATACAACCCTGATAACTTTAACGTTAGCATTGGCAGCTTTTGGCTTGGCAATCATCTACGGTTTAATTGGTGTAATCAATATGGGTCACGGAGCCATGTTGACTTTAGGTGCGTATTTTACATGGGCAGGTCTCCAGTTAGAAATTCCATTTGTGCTGAGCGTAATTTTAGGTGGATTCATTGTTGGTTTGATTGGACTGCTTTTTGAGCATTCGATAATAAAACGTTTCTACAACAGTCCTTATGAAACACTCTTACTGACTTGGGCTTTTTTTCTAGTTACAACTGAATTGATAAAGATTGTATTTGGCTCAGATTTTAGAACAGTTGTAAATCCATATCCAGGTTCAATTAATTTGGGTTTTTATAAGATTCCTGCCTACAGAACTTTGATTTGCTTATTTACTGCCTTCATAATTTTATCGACTAGTTTTGTTTTATTTAAAACATCAACTGGAATAAAAATTCGAGCTATGATTCAAAACCGAGAGATGGCAAGTTTATTGGGATTAAACATTTCATGGACATATAAAATCATATTCGGATTTGGGTGTTTCATGGCAGGTTTAGCAGGGGGACTGGTAGCACCGATGCTTTCAGTAAGTCCTTACATGGGAGACATGTATCTTGTTAGATCTTTTTTCGTTGTTATAGTCGGAGGTATAGGCCAGATTCTAACTGGAACAATAATAGGCAGTTTTGTGATTGGGGGTTTGGAAACGATAGTAGCGTTGTTTTCAGATCAAGTTGTTGCTCAAGTAGCTGTATTCTTCTTTGCAATTATTATTTTAAGAATAAGGCCACAAGGTATATTCTCAGAAAAATGATATGCAAAATGCTTTGACAAAAATATCTGGAGAAACGAAATTTGAGTTTTTTATATTTTTCACATTAACGTTGATACCGCTGGTTTTTTCTGGATACATATTATTCATTCTTCCGCAATATATGCTGTTTGGCTTACTTGCAGTATCCCTATCTATTTTATGGGGTCTTACTGGTATAGTAAGTTTTGGCCAAGCTGGTTTTTTTGCAATAGGTGCTTATGCAATAGGTATCGTTGTCAAAAGCAATTTTTTAATGAATTCGGCTATACTGGGAATTTTACTAGGCATAATAGTTTCAGCAGTGATAGCTGGTGTTGTTGGATATTTTTTGTTCAGTGCGAAAGTTAAGGCAACCTACTTTGTACTAGCTACGTTAGCCCTATCAATCATAATTGAGCAGTTAGCAAAATCACAAAAAGAAATAACTGGTGGCTGGAACGGTTTATTTGTAGACAGAATTTCAATTAGCTTTGGGAATCTATTTGAATACTCATTGTTCAATGATATCCCGATGTACTATTTTACACTTGTATTAACAATCATAGTCTATGCACTGATAAAATTTCTAGCAACGTCCAATTTTGGGAAAATCCTCAAAGGAATTAGAGAAAATGAAGATAGAATCTTGGCTCTTGGTTACAATACTTCCATATACAAGACACTAATATTTTGTGTATCAGGAGCACTAGCTGGATTTGCTGGTTCAATTTATGGAACTCATGCTGGATTCGTCGACCCTTCACTAGCAAGAGTACTCTTTTCAACAGAAGTAATTGTTTGGGTTGCCATAGGTGGAAGGAACTCAATAATTGGCTCTTTTCTCGGTGGGATATTAGTTGCTTCCCTTGCTAATTATCTGAACTCTGTAACTCCAGAATACTGGCAACTAATCATTGGTATCGTATTTATAGCTGTTGTCATTCTCTCCAAAGGTGGTTTAGCTGGGGGTTTTGAAGAAATTTACTATAGACTGAAAAGTAAAAAGTATGTCTCTGCTAGAAATCCATAATTTATCAAAAAGTTTCAAGGGTCTCCTAGCTAATGATAAAATATGTATGGAGCTAAAATTAGGTGAAGCTCGTTGCATAATTGGACCCAACGGTGCTGGAAAAACAACACTTATATCAATGATCTCTGGCCATCTTTCCCAGTCTAGTGGGAACATCTCTTTTGATGGAAAAAATATCAGTGATTATGATTTAGTTAAAAGAGTAAGGCTTGGGATCGGAAGGAAGTTTCAAACCCCAACTCTCTTTGATAATCTTACTGTTTATGAAAACATAGAATTATCAGTAATTAGAAATAATTACAATAATTTACAAAAAAGTATCAAAATAGATGAAACGTTAAAACTGATTAGGCTATTTGAGGAGAAAGATGTTCTTGCAAACACGTTATCACATGGTCAAAGGCAGTGGCTAGAGATTGGCTTATTGATTGGTAATAACGTAAAATTATTACTTCTTGATGAGCCAACAGCAGGCATGACTACAGAGGAAACTATAGCGACTACTAGGTTAATAAAAAATTTGTCAGGAGAAAAGGATTTATCGGTAATTGTTATCGAACACGATATTAATTTTGTTCGAGAACTTGGTGCCCAAATCACAGTTTTACATCTGGGAAAAATTTTTGCTGAAGGTAATTATAGTACCATTGAGAATAACAGGTTTGTGAGAGAAATTTACCTGGGTGCTCCTGATGTTGTCAGTTGAAAATGTGTCTGCCGGTTACGGAAAAATTAGTGTTCTTTCGGAAATAAGCATTAGATTAGAAAATAATTCTATTCTTGGGGTTCTTGGTCGTAATGGAATGGGAAAGTCTACTTTGATTAAGGTTTTGTCAGGTTTATTAACGTGTCATAGTGGAAAAATCTTTCTTGATAATGAAGATATTACTAATTATCCACCTCATTTAAGGGCACAGAAAAAAATCGCGACTATTGTTCAAGGTCGTGGGATTTTTCCGCGACTAAAGGTTATAGAAAATTTGATGCTTGGTAAGCTACTCCAAACAACTGTTAAGAAAGATAGACTTGATGAAGTTTTTGATTACTTTCCGATTTTGTCTGAAAGGACCGGTCAGGTTGCTGGAACACTCAGTGGAGGTGAACAGCAAATGCTTGCCATTGGCAGAGCAATAATGTCTGATCCGAAGATCATGTTACTAGATGAACCATCCGATGGAATAATGCCATCCCTAGTCAAAGAAATAGGCACCACACTTAAGAGTATGTCACAAAAAAATAACATCAGTTTAATAGTTGTTGAGCAGAATGTACCACTTATTTTCTCTCTTACTGATAAGTGCATTATATTAGAGAAAGGTAAAATCGTTGTAGAAGGAAAAAAATCTGAAATTCAGGATTCAAATATTATGAAGCAGTACTTAGCAATTTAGTCACAAATCATATTTATAACGGTTTGATTTTTCATTCAAACACTATGCTCTGTTAATTATATTACCTTAGATTTCTTGCTAGCCCTCTGCTAGACTTGCTTATTTTGGTACTACAAACCATTCATCATTGAACAGAAATCTCAACAATTAAATAAGTCCCCGTGTCTGTCACTTCTCCAGCCAACTCCTACCCACCACGGCTTCAGCATTAAATCGAATCTTCACTAAAACTCTGCACCATGCGAAATATTCTTAATCATTGTTATTCTGCATTTTATTTCGATGTTGCCCAACCCTAAACGGAACCTTGAAAAAGGAAAGTAGTTACTAAAACAGTTACTACTTTGGAATCATAAACCGATATCAATAGCAACTCAGTGCTAGATTCTATCTCAGATCCAGAAAATTGGCGTTGGAGCAATTGCGTAGTTTAGACAAATGAAGTAATCTCCGAGATTTGGAGATCTAACGATGTAATGTCCTCACTGTGCTCATCCAGACTACATCCTCTTTGGTAAAAATCGAGGGGCTCAACGTTACCGCTGCCAAGCTTTTCGACGAACCTTTCAGACACTGTGCAGAG
>JAQWOT010000274.1 GCA_029245725.1 SAR324 cluster bacterium
TGAACTGGTATAATTGCGAAGAGTATCAGGCACTGAAGAAAATCCGAATTGATAATGCGACTTCAACCAGTTTTTTTATAGCAGGCCTTTGAAATTTGCTCTCATTTTATTGAACTCAATCAACTAGCTAACTCCAAAGAATTGAGCACCTCCTCATAGTTCAAGTTCTGCTTTTCTTTCCCTGCAAGTTTCATCTTCGATTCAAGTGCTCTCAACAACATAAGATCAGTTACCTAGAGAAGTGTTGATCCGATGAAGAAGCCCTCTAAGATTTAAACATAAAAATAAGTTGGGCACTCATACATCTCCTGTACAAGATTCTTCATCAAAACTTTGTTCCTGCTCTAGTCCAGTCACTTGTAAAATCTAAATACCAATCAATCAGACCATCCCGATTTCAATTTCCATCTCAGCAAAGACCGTTAGCAGATTAAGCAACCCAGTCTAGCCAGAAATTGTTTACTTTCTGTACTGTATACTGTTGAGGGTCTGTACGAATCCGTAGATATGAAGGGCCTACCCATCTATAAACAGAAGCTCCACAATCAATCCACAGTTGTCGAACAATAGGGGAAAGCCCCTTGCATGACCCACAGTAGAGCTGTGTCGCTTCACCCGAGTACAACTTCGGCCGACCGTCTTGAAAATTGGAGATCTTATGAGATCTAAATCCCTGCCAGTTTTTCTTCTTCTGCTAATTACTCTTACTATTGCATCGTGCTCCCATACCCCAAAGCCTCGTGGGAATGCTATCGGCCTGAGATATGGCATGACTACTACTTCATCTTCATTTGCTAGCGATAATTTAACTTTAACAGACCAATCTGGTACCCCATCAACATCCCGAAGAACTGTAATCAATAATGATCCTATGGTAAATAGTTCTTCAGTATTAAGACAGCCTATAGCTTTTCAATTAGAAGAAGCTTCTGAAGGTCATTTATTTTCACAGTATTTTTTCGATATATCAAGAATTACTTCTTATGATATTCCACCGGTCCTAAATGGTCTTGATAATCAGACTTATAGTACTCTTATAAATGCAAATTCTGGTACTTTCAGCATCAAAAAATCACAAACTTTTACAGATGGATTTGTTATCAATAATCCAAAATATAAAAAAGTAATTGACAATCTTTCGGAACCATCACTGAGTGCTGATGTTGATGTAACTACATCATCTTTTGGGAAACTTTGGGGATTTTTCTTTTCTTCAAGTGAAAGTCATAGATGGCTTACTATTGGAGCGGGTTTGGGCATAACTTATACCTATGGAGAATATAAAGTTAATGTTTGTGACCCTTACACTGTTAGGGGAACACTACAACCAATTGGTATTGGCGCCGATAGTCGGGAAGGTATTTGTTTAAAGAAATCCAATTTGTATTCCAAACGTTTATCGAATTTTGGAGTAGGGATTGCTGCTTTAATTAAATTATACTCATATATCGGGGATACGTTTGAATTAAATCTTGTTGAGCTTGATGCATATGCGAACAAACCAATTGTAACTGGCGATGCTGAAGATGACGTATTTGAGGTACAATACAACGCAATGTATCAGAACGTGTTGTCATTATACGTACGTTTTTGAATCTAAATTGACGTAGATACCCCATCAACCGATTACAAGATAACAGCAACACTGTCTTCCTTATATTATTTACTTAATATGTAATCAGGTAACAAATGATACCTGTTTTTGGATCTCCTTAGTTGACTCACCTGAAGTGTAAATTTTTACTGAGTTTGCTTGAATCTATGAATGTATAGTAAATGAAGAGTTTACACCGATGACTATCCCCGTATCTGCTTAACCTCATCCGATTGCTCATCTGGGGCTAATTCAGTTTTTTACTCCGCAAAGACAGTTAGCAGATTTAACAACGGAATTTAGTCCAAATCTATCTGTTTTCTGTTCTGATAGCCTATGAAAGCCTGTAGGCATTCAAATTACTTACTTCACTTTCCCAATCCTATTTACTCCTAATGTATGAGGACTGTTAATATTCTGTGCTGAACACTATCAAGCAACTAACTCCAAAGAATTCAACATCTCTTCATAGGTCTGATCCTTCTTCTCTTTTCCGGCCAGCTTCACCTTCAATTCCAATGCTCTCAGAACATACGACCAGTTGCCCAGAGACGTGTTGATCCACAAGAACTGATCAACCAATTCTTCAGGGTCTTCCGGGTTTTTCTCAATTTCTTCCAGTAGTGGAGAAGCATCATAGTGCTCGAAGATTCTTAGATGCTTGGCTAGCTGATTCAGTGCTCTAAGTGATGTCTGGTAGTTACAAGCCTCCAGAGCCTTGTCCTTCAATTCAATGTATTGTTGGACAGTGGAATCTACCCGCATTTGCAAACGCTCTCTACGGGCGTTCTGAGCATCCTGGAGAGTATGTTTGACCTTGGCATTTCTCAGTAGTCCGTAAGCCATTTCAGCTGGATGCTTGGTCTGGTAGCCTGCCCGGAGAACAGCCTATGCACCGTTGCCGTCGACCTGGTACTCTTCGACAAATCGTTGCTGCTTGAAG
>JAQWOT010000275.1 GCA_029245725.1 SAR324 cluster bacterium
CTCAATTCTTTTTTCAACATCCTTGACAAATATCCCCTCAGATAGGGAATCAGTTAATTCTTTCTGGCGAAATGCCAGGTAAGTTTTGAGTTGGAGTCGATGATGTCTCCATTTGAAGAAAACAAGCAATAAGGCCCAACAACTCAGGCCGAATATTATTTCTGATATACGGCCATCCAGAAGGTCATGAATATAGTGACTTTTAATTTGAGGAAGAGGAAAAATAAGATGGAAAACAGAGGTAAAAATTAGTGCAAGCACCAGAGATCTTAGAAGATCTAGCAGATCTGAGGAGGAGCGTTCGGTTATGTAAGTCCCACAATTTTGGCAATAGATCGCTTCATCAGGGTTGTTCCGGGAACAGTTCAAACATTTCATCCAGTTCCTTTATTTTTTTAATTGCTGCAGGTATTCCTCCCATTCAAGTGGAAGTAAATAGCTTTTCTGGGTATTGCAGCTTTTGCAACTGGGAACGAGATTTGACTTAGTTGTAAATCCTCCACGAGTGAGTGGAATCAGGTGATCCATTGTCAACTCCTTTGCTGGAAGGGATTGCTCACAATAGTAGCATTGGTTGGATGCACGACGATTTTTCCACCACTGTGATTTGCGAATTTCCTGTGCTTTTCTTCTTTCTTTTTGAATATGTTCTTCGTCCGCAGGCTCAAACCAATTCTCTAATTTTTTCAAGATCCTCCCTCCAAGACCCGTCTACTCCAAGAGGCCCCTGTTTCTTCAAATCCCCTAGGAGTAGTTGTAAGCCGCCTCACCCCTGTTCCGTCAACAAACATCACATATAATTTAAAGATTCCAGTTCGTTCTGCTGCAAAGACTATTTGACGGCCATCAGGAGACCACGTTGGCTTTTCTGAGTCGTATCCTCCATAGGTTAACTGTTGGTAATCATCACCAAAAGGATCCATCAGAAATATTTGATTTCTACCATTTACACTTCGAGAGAACACTATGCGCGTTCCATCAGGAGACCAGACTGGGTCGCTATTGCTGAAGCCATCAAAAGTTAGGCGGTAAATCGATCCAGAATCCCTATCTCTCATGTAAATCTGTTCTCTACCAGTTCGATCTGACACAAAAACAAGGTTTCGGTTATCCGGTGAAAGCGTAGGCGCTGTATCAATGCTGCTGTGTCGGGTGAGACGTTGGGTTTTTCCTGATTCAATGTCAATGTCATAAAGATCTACATTGGCATTCACACTGATGGTTGCAACCACTCGGTTACCGTTACTATACCAAGTACCGCCACTCGTTACACCATTATCACCCCTTCTAAGTTCGTCCGCTTTATTGTTGAGCACATTGTGCATCCAGATGGTTGTACCTCTATTACCAACGGTTGTGTAAAGCAGCTTTGTACTGTCTGGAGACCATCTGGGTAAAAGACTTATATCCTTGCTGTTGGTCAAACTCCTCAACCCCATCCCATGAGTGTTCGTCAGTGCAATAATTTTTTTTCGACCGGGTTGCTTAAGAGTAAAAGCGATGGAAGTCCCGAGGATTCCCTCCACTCCAGTCAATCTTTCGGTAATCTGGTTGACACCACGAATGATATCATCCTCACTAATTTCGTCTTCCTTGATTTGTAGGATCTCACCCAACAAAACATTCCCCTGCAGATCTGCCACAGCGAATTCTAGCCCGTTTTCACGCTGATTAAGCTGGATTTGCATCTCAGCTTCACGTTTGGCCTGGCAATAATCATAGGTTGAATTTACTAGTGTAAATACACCGCTCCAGCAAAAATTCCTTTCAATATTTCTGGCCCATCTTTTCGCAAGAGTTGTATCGAGGGTTGGATCTATTTTAAGCTCCGCAGAAAATCTGGAAAAGTCTATACCACTGACGACGACTTCCTCACTGGAATAGGTCTGCGCAAGTGTCGGTGAGAGTGATCCCAAAAAGATTAGGATCGAAAACATCCAATGTTTCATCTCTTTCCTTCTTCAGGGTTGAATTCTGATAGTCACGATGTAAGGTGGGCTTTCACCTAATTCTTGGGGGAGTTTCGGAAATTTGATAGCCTTCATCCCCGTCATTACAACCAAATTGAATTGTTTAGATCCACTACTTTCCTTGATTCGGTAGTCACTCACACTTCCATCCAATTTAATTTGGATCTCAATGGCAACTGAGAGTTTTTTATCAAACTGTGGACCTGCATTGATCTGTCCACGTAACTGCTCATACAGCAAAGAATTGTACTGTCGCTCCACAGATCTTCGTTTGTTCTCTTGCTCCTTAAGTTTTCTCAATAGAAGGGTATCCTGAACTTTAATTCCTATATTTGCAGTTTCAGTTAATGTGGGTGGAGGATTTTTTGGGTCAAAAATCGAAGGCTGATCTCTGACAGATGATCGATTGGTTACACCAGCAAATAAGTTGTCAGTCGGCGGTGCTGGTGGTGGTGTGCTTCTTAGCTTCTTTGGGCTCAGTTCAATTGCTTTAGGTCTATCGTTGGGTGTACCAGCGACTATAGCTGGTGGAAGAGGGCTTTGTTGAGGAGTAGGTAACTTGTTATTTGGGTTTTCAGGTTCAGGTGGTAAATCCACAATTTCTGGTTTAGTAGGCAGATTGGGTGTAGGCATTGTGAGATCCTGCGTAACCCTATCAGGCAAAATT
>JAQWOT010000276.1 GCA_029245725.1 SAR324 cluster bacterium
AAAAATTATCACCAATCCCCATAATTGAAGAAAATTGGTTCTCCCTAAATTCAAGTATCGATTTTATGATAGGTCCAGTTTAAACCAAGACTTCTGAAAAAAATTAAGGGAAAATTGCATTAGTATTTAGCATCATCGCACATAAGAGTCTTTCACATTTTTTGGGATTTGGGAATTCCGCCAAAAATTCTTCAAAGCTGGAGTCGATGTTTTGGACTCAGTTGGATATTGAACAACCAGAGGGAGGAAAGTGCTTGACCGTTCAAGTTCTAAAAATATAATCACGCCCTCTGGAAACCCCTTGTTTGCGTCGAGGGGGTAGATTGTTATCAAAGGTCTGATTAGACCCGTGCTTAGCCAAGCTTGCCATGTGAGGTATCTGCCTCACATGCCCCCAGCAAATTTCAACATTCCTAGTTTTTCGGGAGTACTCATGATGAAAAAGTTTTTATCAGCAATAGCCATTTCAGCAACTGCACTTGTAGCCACCCCTTCAAGTTATGCGCAAGAAACATCAATTGCTACCGTGGTAAAGATTGCTGGAATCCAATGGTTTAACCGAATGGAAGAAGGTGTAAAAAAATACGCTGCAGATACAGGTTCAAACGCATTTCAAGTGGGCCCTGCCCAAGCTGATCCACAACAGCAAGCCGCTTTGATTGAAGACATGATTGCACAAGGAGTTAATGCCTTAGCTGTAGTTCCGATGTCCCCTGAAGCGCTGGAACCAGTGTTGGCTCGTGCTATGAAACAAGGCATTGTTGTCATTACTCACGAGGCAGCAAGTCAACAAAACGTGGCTTACGACATTGAAGCCTTTGTTAACGAAGACTTTGGGGCCAATCTGATGGAGCAACTTGCTCAGTGTATGGATAGCGAAGGCGAATATGCCGTATTTGTTGGTTCTCTGACCTCTCAAACTCACAATCAATGGGTGGACGGTGCCATTGCCTACCAAAAGGAGAAATATCCAAAAATGAAGATGGTGGGTGATAAAAACGAGACCTTTGATGATGCCCAAAATGCTTATGAGCGAGCCCAGGAAGTTTTGCGAGCCTTTCCTAATGTCAAAGGTATGCAAGGTTCGGCTTCAACTGACGTGGCCGGCATTGGTCTTGCCATCGAAGAGCGGGGAATGGAGAAGGAAACATGTGTCTTCGGAACTTCACTACCCTCAATTGCCGGGCAATACTTGGAGACAGGTGCTGTAGATGGGATCGGCTTCTGGGATCCCTCGGTGGCTGGCTATGCAATGAACAAGTTAGCACAGATGGTAATTGATGGGCAAAAGGTCACAGATGGTATGAACTTAGGCCTTGAAGGCTACGAGAAGGTAAAACTCGACGGCAAAGTGATCTATGGCCAAGCTTGGGTCAATGTGAACAAGAGTAACATGGCGGACTATCCGTTCTGATAGCTTGTGAGAGGTGGGTGATTGCGACCTGCAGTCACCCATAGTTTTTATGATTCTGGTCAGCTGGATTCCAAATGGCTTTGCCTGATCCTGGCGCCTTCGTCTCAATGATGGGTGTCACAAAACGCTATGCAGGTGTGACAGCACTCGACAATGTTGATTTTCGAGTCAGCGCTGGGGAAGCGGTCTGCCTAGCTGGGGAAAACGGATCTGGCAAGTCTACACTGTTAAAAATATTAGCTGGAGTTGAGCAACCCACTGAAGGTTTAATCCACATTGACGGTCTTCAAAAAGATCAATTAAATCCCCGTCTTTCGGCTGCTGCTGGGATTATGGTCATCTTCCAAGACTTTTCTCTTTTTCCAAATCTGACTGTTGCTGAAAATATTGCCTTCGCCTGTCAACTCACCCAGCATCGAAAATGGTTTCATAAGCGAGATGCCCGAACTTTAGCAACTGTGGCCCTCGAGCGCATTGGTGTGGACATTCCAATACATGAACGTGTTGAGTCTCTTCCTGTTGCTCATAAGCAGTTGGTCGCCATTGCAAGAGCGCTTGCTTCGGAAGCAAGATTGATAATCATGGACGAACCGACTACAGCGTTGACAGAACGGGAAGTACGTTCGCTTTTGCGCATCATCCGGATGCTCAAGGATGATGGTGTCGCGGTAGTTTTTGTCAGCCATAAACTAGCTGAGGTTCTAGAGGTCAGCGAGCGAGTAGTTGTATTGCGTAACGGTTGTAAGGTTGCTGAGGGTCCTGCGGAAGAATTTGACACGACCTCTCTTACACGTCATATGACAGGTCGAGATGTACCAGAACACCCTCCAAATGCATTGATTGAAACCCCTGAAACTTTGATGCAGGTCAGGAATTTGAACAAAGAGGGTTCATTCCATGATGTCTCATTTGACATACGCAAAGGAGAAGTACTTGGAATTACGGGTCTGTTGGGTAGTGGTCGGACATCATTAGCAAAAGCACTCTTTGGCCTGGTCACTCCAGACAAGGGTCAGATTAATTTAAATGGCCACCCAATCCCATTGGGAGATCCGATTGCAGCTGCTTCCAGCCAAATTGGGTATGTTCCAGAAGATCGCTTGACAGAGGGATTGTTTCTTACCCAGTCAATAATCCGCAATGTTGCGATTGGAAGGCTGGACCATCATGACAAATATGGTTTCCTAGATTTGCCTGCGCTAGTCAGTGATGCAAGCAAATGGTCAAATCGCTTAAAAGTCAAGACACCCTCTGTAGAGGCCCCAGTACAATCCCTCTCAGGTGGCAACCAGCAACGAGTTGTCCTTGCACGTTGGTTGGCACGAGCACCTTTGGTGCTGATTCTCAACGGACCGAGTGTTGGGGTAGATGTGGGCTCCAAATCTGACATCCATGACATCATTCACGATCTTGCTTCTTCTGGGCTAGGTGTGGTCGTGATCTCAGACGACCTACCTGAACTAGTATCGACCTGCCATCGTATCCTCGTCATGCGATTGGGAATGATTATTGACGAAGTCGGAGCAGGAACTGTAACCGAAGGAGAACTTGCCTACAAACTCGCCTCATGAATGGCTTTTTCCCTGCCGGATTCTTTACCCGCAATGAGACTCTAGTTGCACTGGTAATCTTGGGTTTCTCCTGTATTGCCACAGTCTCAGATCCCAACTTCCTTTCCATCACCACAGTCAGTGATATCCTCCGAGCATCAATTGTTCTGGGGATCTTGGCGGTAGCAGCGATGTTAGTGCTGATTTCTGGAGGCATTGACGTTAGTTTTACGGCAGTGGCAGTCTCAGCGATGTACATGACCACTACTTTCACACTAGCTTACTGGCCAGAAATGCCATGGCCTTTAATCTTCCTGCTATCGATTTGTCTTGGGGGATTACTTGGAGCTATCAACGGAATTTTCATTGCTTGGCTTAAGTTGCCTACACTGATTGTCACTCTAGGGACACTCTCGGTTTTTCGTGGATTTTTGCTTACCTTTGTAGGGTCGCAACGTATTTCTGCACTGCCACCAGATATGCGAGGTTTTTCAAGATTGATGGTTGCCCGTGGGACTACGGAAGGGGGAAGTTTTTATGCGCTTCCCTTAGCATTTGTGGCCCTTGTCTTTGTAATTCTGCTTACTTGGTTTTTGTTGAATCATACGATGTTGGGCCGTTCGATCTATGCTTTAGGGGGATCAGTTGAAAGTGCCCGTCGGATTGGAATCAACGTGCTACGAATCCAATTCTTCATATATGTTTATGTTGGAATGCTTGCAGGACTGGCGGGCATCATCCATGGATCGATGAGCCGTATGGCGGATCCCTTTTCATTAGTAGGGCAGGAGTTGTCAGTGATTGCTGCAGTAGTACTGGGTGGAGCAAGGCTAGTTGGTGGCTATGGAACCTTGACAGGTACCCTCTTAGGTGTGGCGTTGATTGTACTGGTTCAGAACAGTCTGATCGTCGTGGGCATCCCCTCTACCTGGCAGTCTGTAGCTATTGGTCTCTTGATTTTGATTGGAACCGGTGTCCCAGCTTGGCAAGCCAAGAAAGCTGCCGCTGAGGCAGCTTAAACAGGAATTCTATGACTTCAAACCGCAAGACTTCGACTTGGCGACAAGCTCCAGAATTTCGCTTGGCCATTATTGCTGTTGTTGTCTTTGCGTTCATGGGAATGTTATCGCCTGAGCGTTTTCTCTCAGAACAAAACCTGACCTCAATGGCTTTTCAATTTCCAGAATTTGCCATTTTGGCCCTTGCGATTACTTTGGTAATGATGACTGGAGGCATTGATCTCTCAGTTGTAGGGATTGCAAACCTCTCTGCAGTAGTTGCAGCGTTGATTCTGACAGAATTTGTAGGCCCAGATTTGCCTACGCAGGCATCATTGCTATGGCTTGGCTTTGCACTTGGAGCATCGCTATTGATCGGCGCGGTCACTGGGCTGCTAAACGGCGCTTTGGTTGCCTTCCTTGGCTTACCACCAATTCTAGCTACTCTTGGTGCAGGGTTAGTCTTTACTGGACTTGCTATCGCTTTGACTGGGGGAAGTGCAGTGATGGGTTTTCCAGAGGTTGTAGCTGTGATTGGCAATACACAGGTGCTGGGCCTACCAACTCCTTTGCTAATTTTTATTTTGCTGGCCATGGCTTTGCACTTATTGATGACGCGAACGGCCTTCGGAATACGAATTTCCATGTTCGGCACCAATCCACTAGCAGCACTATATGCTGCAGTGGATGTTAAGGATATGTTGCTTAAAGTCTATATGCTTTCGGGATTGTTTGCTTCTGTGGCTGGAATGGTGATCATGAGCCGTGCTAACTCAGCAAAAGCAGATTATGGATCAAGCTACTTGCTGCTTTCAGTACTGATTGCCGTACTCGGTGGTGTAAATCCTTACGGGGGTTACGGTCGTGTAATTGGTGTGGTCTTCGCTGTCCTTTCTATGCAATTCCTTTCCAGTGGCCTAAACATGTTACAGGTCTCTAACTTTGCCCGTGAGTTGATTTGGGGGGCCTTGTTACTATTTGTGATGACCACAAATACCACTTTTTTGAACAAGTTCCGGCTTCCTCTTGCGCTTCATAAGAAGTGAGCCTTTGAACTTTCAAAACTACGAGATTTATAAATTTCTAGTGTAAGAAGCGAATTCCTGACATTTATCTTGGTGGGGTAATTCACGGTCTTTGGGTCATGCGAAGACCCAGGAATGTAGTGACGGAGAAATTCAACAAGAAGCTGGATTCTAGCTTGATGAAAACGAACTAGGATGATGAGTTCACCATGACCCAAAGAACCGTTTCCACTGAAATGAGGAGATTTAGCCTGCGTTTCAAGTTGGTTCGAAGATCCTCTTAGTCTAAGCCAGCAGCACCGATCGTAAAAAACAGGGGAAGAAGGGATGCCCATAAAGGTAGCTTAAATACATGCAAAACATAATAATTTTTAATTAATAATACTTATTATCTTTAGCTCCACAATCAAGATAGTCAGATTGCAAAATAGACCCAAATGCAATCACCCCCCCCTGAGTTTCCTTATGCAGACAGCCCCCTTCGATTTCATCCACCCTACCCCACACACCCGGCTGTCGACACTGATTGTCAACTGTTTGAATCAATGTTTGCTGCTGGCTTCCCTAGCCCAAACATGACTACTTTGATGGCTATCTCAAACTACACCAGTACCTTTCTCCTCATCCCAACAACCTCTTCTTGGTCCGAGTTAATGGAGACTCAATCGTTTGAGCGTTGATTTTGAGGGAGATCTGCTGATCGTGGATCTTTCCCGGAAGAAACCCAACGGCAGGAAGTAATTGCTTCCTTCAATGACGAATTTACTTTCAAGTGCCCAGCACAGGATAGAGGACGCTATGAGCTGCGGCCGGAGAATCCTGCTTTGTATCGATGAAGACTTCCAAATCTGGGGTTTGGTTCAGCATTTTGTGTACAAGGTCTGAAACTCAGCAAGCATAGTTGAAAAAACTTGGTAGGTTGTTTGGAGTCTGAGTGGTGGGACAAAGAACAGTCAATTCCATAACCCGACCCGTGACATATCAATCCAATGACCTGCCCAACTAAACGATGCCTTTGATCGCGTTTGCATGGGCCTGACAAACAATGCAGCCAGAACTGTCGGAATGCAGTTGATTTTCCAGTGACGAGCGAATCTCTGAAATTTCTTGTGGGCTTAGATCTTCTAACACAACTGATAAAGCGGGGCTGGAGGTATTGATATTCCAAAACTCATCAAAATTTCCAAATTTTCTACTGGCTTTGATCTGAGTAGATTCCACTGACCGCAAATCTGCCTCATTCCATAACTCCTCGAGTCGTTCCATTTTTGAAACCTCTGCACTTGGTGGCAAAGGGTATTGGATTCCGCGCTTAACAAACTCTTTGTGAAATATCTGAACAGGCAGACCCCCTCCAAAAACGTCCCAGACGTAGGCGGCAACTATCCCACCTGGTTTGACAACTCTTTTCATCTCTGCCAATCCCAGAACAGGATTGGGAACAAAAAAGAGAACCAACGCCATTACTGCAATGTCCAAAGAGGAAGCTTTACTCGGAAGTGCCATCGCATCTCCAGTCTCAAAGATGGCTGATTGCGGCATGCCACGTTTTCGAGCAAATTCAATTTGGGCTTGAGCAGGGTCAATTCCCAACAGTTGCTTAGGGGAGCATAATTCTGCAATCTGCGCGGTAAATGCCCCAGTGCCACACCCTATATCGATCCAACTTTGCCCACTTGGAGGATTCAGCCATTTGATGAACTGTTCTCCCAATAGCTGACTCCAGACACCCATCATCCTGTCGTAAGAGTCTCCGTCCTCAAAAGTAATTTTTTTTCGTTCATGGTTTCCCTTCGAGACGAGGTTTTATCAATTATTTTTTGTCAATTTAATGATTTTTTCTAGAAATTTTTCAGTATTGCATAAAATAATCATAGGAACAGTGATTCAGAGCCGTCGCTATCTTCTACTTGCTTTTTTGCTACCTTCCAGTTGATTCTCTTGTCGTTGTTCTAATTTCTTAACAACAACTGTTCGGACTCAAACGGATTTTTTTCAACCCTACTGAACACGGGACTTCTATGAAAAAGAAATTCCTCGCATTGATGACTGCGACTATTATCAGCGCTCCCACTCTGTTTGCTTTTCACGATGAAGATACAGATCTGTTGACTGCTGGAATGCCTGTTGTCTTTATGGTAAGTGGCTTTAAATTCACTCCACAACAGCATTCAGAAGCTAGAGCCGCCTTGCAGACTGTGTATGCTTCTGAATGCTATCTATCCCAAAGATTCAATGCAGATTTACTCGTAGATGCAGAAGGAAACGGAACAATGATTCTACGTTGGCCAACTAAGGAATCTTATGTAGCGGACCAAAAAACTATTGCTGACCCAAGTCAACAACAGGGCATCTGTGAATCCATAGCAAATATGCGAACAAAAATGGGGAAAATGCTTGCGGCCAATGGTGGTAACCCTAGAAGTGATTTGAAATCTTCTCTCATGACAGCTATTGCTGCTTCCCCCAGGTAAATTGAATTTGGGATCTGGTAAAACTGGATCCCATCTTCCTCTGGCAATACCCCACCGACTGAGCTGGTCTAAAGAAAGTAAATATTTGGGAAATAACGTGGAGTAGATTTCGAATCAATTTCTCCACATCACTTGAGATGAAGGAAGAAGGATGCAGAGTTGCTGGTGATTTTGTGTATCAGAAAAACATAATATATGTTTAATTTGAGAAATTATCGATTTCATCAATTCAGGCAAAACTTTAAAAGTCTGGCGTCTGCATAAAAAGTTGAGCGTTCGCCTAGGAGTCAGGTTGTTTTTGAAAATCATTTTTTTTACAAAAAATCAAATAAGTATTAAAATAAAAAAAAATATAAAATAACTACTTGACTTACAGATAAATAAAGAGCCCTATGACGTTGCTTTTTGAAATTACTTTTTTCAAAAATTCCGAACGAGCATTCACAGTGAATGATGCCAGGAACTTCTTTGTATGGTTAATTTTCATGGCTATTATCTACGTCGTATTAGCTGTGCTTGAAACAGCGCTTGAAGTTCCAGACATGGGTTGAGCCAACACATCAGAATACGCTACTAGAATTGCGTAAAATTTTGATCTGAAATTTTAATTCTTAGAATAATAGAGTTTTTTATGAAACTTCCCGAATGGACAGGGCCGGCGATTTGGAGTGCTGCCGCGGGAGCTGCTGCCTTTTCGATTTTAGGCTTCAACTTTATGGGTTGGGTCCTTGGTAGCACTGCTTTAAAAATGTCCGAGACCGCCTCTAAAACTGCTGTTGTTGAGGCTTTGACACCCTATTGCGTTGCTGCCTCCAAAACCGACCCTTTATCAGTAGAAAGGCTGGTCCAATTAGAGAATTTGACTGATTGGAAAAAGCGTAACTTTGTTGAAGAATCTGGATGGGCCACACCACTGGATGCTGACAGGCCAAATAGAGCATTAGCGGAATCTTGTTTATCGGCTTTGGAAACCAAAACTTAATCCCTTTTACAGTCATACATGCTGAACTGAGGGGAAATAATTGTGAGTCAGCTAGATTTTTTGCCTCAGTTCCTCCAGATCCTCACCTAGGTACCTGAAGAAGAAGATATGAGTTGGTTGAGAACCATCACTTGACTACCAAATAATGTTGGAACACTGTGGCTGCAGAGTCCCAAGCAAAATGTACTCATACAGCTAAGCTGATTGCAGCAATGGATATGCTCCCCTGTAGTTCTCTATTGACTGGTTTTTACTCAGAATAGAACCAGTGAGTCACAGTAGTTTGCTCCTTTTCGTTTTCTAGTGTGATTCGTTTCCCCCCGGGGAAGTCACTCCCCTCAGATGGGCTTCCCTACCCCTCTCCAGCATTCGTTATTTCCAATCACAGCGCTTGAGAAAGAATCTAATCATCACTTGACTACTCGACACTGGGAGTCCACTGTCCCACCTGGGAGGCCCAAGTGATAAGTTGATCTTCAGTTGGTTAATTTCCAATACGCTGAAACCAACTAAACTGGGTACGGCCTACTATTCACTGGAAGCGAAAAATCTGTCCAGTGAATTCAAATTTTGGTGCAGGGATTTGTTTGCGTACTATCCCACTCTGTACCACTTCATTGATGTTCTCAAGGGGAGTCCCCCCCTCAGATGGGCTTCCCTTCAATCTCCTAAATCTATGCGCATCCTCACCAGCCTCTTGATTTCATCCCTTCGCGTATTCGCTCGTCCATGGTGCCAGATACTGTTTTCAGGTTAATCTTAGGATCAATTCTCCAATGAACTCCAATCTTGTGGGTTCGCAATCCACTAAATGCTCATGATCAAGTAATTCTGTACTGATTCTCTCAGGTATCGCTTCAACCTTTCTGCGCAGCTCCTCCTTTATTGTTGACCAGATGAAATCAATGTCTTCAGATTTGAGTGGTTCCAACTTAAGAAACTGAATCTCAACCTCTGTCTTGTCTGCTTGAAATCTCGCTAGTCTCGTCTTCTCAAAAATCAAATTATTGCTGAATCGATGCCGAACAACCCATTCAATGCATCGCTAAATCGCAAGCGGTTGCCAACCATGCGCTTAATTCTCAAAAGTCACACCGTCG
This sequence comes from SAR324 cluster bacterium, assembly GCA_029245725.1. NCBI lineage: Bacteria > Deltaproteobacteria > SAR324 cluster bacterium. Next base: position 9,544 of record JAQWOT010000276.1, read on the forward strand.
TTCTGTCATATTTGTTGTTCTATC
>JAQWOT010000277.1 GCA_029245725.1 SAR324 cluster bacterium
GCTTTTTTTGCGCCAGCACTGTGTTGATGGGCCCGCACAATCGTGCTGTCAATCTGGGCATACTCTTTGTCTGCCTCGGCAGCGAGCACTTCACAGACCCATTGCCAGACACCCTGCTTGCCCCAGCGCATGTGACGAGTGTGAATCACCCGAAAGCCGCCAAAGCGTTCGGGCAGGTCACGCCGGGGGATACCGACCCGATAACGGTAGAGCACTGCCTTGACAAAGAGGTGATTATCTTTGGCAGTAACCCCGACTGTACCAACTCTGCCGGGGAGCAGATGTTTGATCCGTTGCCACTGATCATCACAGAGAGCATAGCCTCTGGTAGTCATTGGACTTCTCTTGAATAGGGAAAGGGAAAAGGGCTTTTCCCCCAAAGAGAACGATGTGCCTCAAACGATCAAATGTTTATTTGATGACAGGCCCTAGGTAAATTCCCAAAAAATCTGGGAATTATAGGAATAAATTAACTGATCAGCCATCAGTTGCTCTATCCAGTTGAGGAGCTATAGGCGCGTGAGAGGAGGGAGGCTAGCTGTTTTGAAGCGTTTCAAGTCCAGGAGCACCAGACTTAGCGGGAAGCTCAAAATATCTCTTCGTATTTATCTCCACATAAATTTGATTTTTAGTGCGCCTAATTTGTGCCTACCGTTGATTTAGGTAGGGCCAAAACACGCTAGAAGAAAGCTAATTAACTGATTTTGCCGGCGCACCCACCAGGACTTGAACCTGGAACCTACTGATTAGAAGTTGCATCCATCAGGAATAAGCACATAAAACCACTTGAAAATACAACACTCTACCTGCAATAAATCTGTGTCTTTGTCAATGGTGATTCAAGTGGGTTCAAGTGATTTGAAGCTGTTATTGGCACAAATTTGCACAAAAACTAGGGTCATTGTGCCTCATTTTTTCATGAGTGGATAAATCCAATTATTAGATATCGAATAAATTTTTTTGTATTTGGTGATCAATATTTAGAATTTTTCAATTATCGAGAGCTTAAGGCTCATAACCTGAAGGTCGCATCAACTTATATCAACTGCCAGTAGCCCCCCTTTTCTTTACTCAACTGCCCGTCAATTGACAGTAACTCTTGGCAGCACAGTTACACACCGCACTGTTTTTTCAGGAAGTGGGTATCTCAGCCTCCACTTGTCCCTTTGCCAATTCTTTTCTCTTCAGATGTTCGGCATAAGCCCTGAGAACTAAATAGGTCACCAAGCCCACAAAGTAGGGGAAGACCACACCAAATCCAACAACCATGCTCTGAATGGAATCATATATAAAGAATGGCTTGTCCCGAACTGGATTCTGACTTTTGATGTTGCTGAATTACAATGGTGCAACCGGAAGAAATCTCTCCAATACGACCAGAGAGATCGACAAGACAACGACACTAACTACCCAAAGAAAACACTTTCGATCTTCGTTGAACGTTTCCATATCGCCTCCTGCTGTTTGTTGATTCGACAAATTGACTGAACCCACAACTGTAGTATATCAATAGTGATGGCCACTTCAGAGGATAACTGGGGGAGAAGAGAAAGGACGGGCAAGCAGTTGATGGGCTACACCATCAGTAAAATCAAATCACGGTTATTATAAGGAGAACAAACCAATGGCTGATGCATTAGTTGGAAAAAGAATTAGTACCGTCATACATTGCTCCTGATGAAAACGCTGCAGAAGCGATGAGAGATTATCTTAGCAGCCACAAGGAATTTATGGCGGCTAAGTGCTACAGGGAAGGACCATTGAGATTGATTCATTACTTTTTTCAGAGGGGCCAGAATATGAAAGTGGTACTGCAATTTGGCTTGAAGGAAAGTATCCAAAAAAACTGGTAGAACAATTTTTCATTTATATCACATGTATGAAACTGAAGACAGAGTTCACCATCATTTTATTGAAATTGCAGACTTTCTTCCCGTGCTATCTGAGTTAATAGACACATTTAAAATTGAAGTTAACTTTTCTAATCAACTAAAAGTTATGCAAAGTCTTTGGGACTAAGTGAAGGTCAAGACTGGAACTGGGAAGACTACGAGTGATCTGTGCACATGGCTTAAAAATTATGAGGGGCGAGGATGACCAAAGCTGATGCTTTTGACAGGGCTGTGAAACTTATATTTAAAAACAATGACTTCTCTTTGTTTGATGAAATTTATCATCCTGATTACTCAGCACAGGATCCAACCACTGGTATCACAGTGAATTTGGAAGACGAGAAGCTAGTGCTGTCAACATACAGTGAAGACTACATTTTGGGCCTGTTTCGCATTGTTTATGAGAGTGATGATTTTTTGTGTCTGCATAGATACGTCAAAGGGAATAAAAACTCTGATCCAATTTATTACGCAATCATTTTTATGATTAAGTACAAGGATGGACTAATTCTAACACAAGAAAGTGTTAGAGAACCATTGGATCAGGATCCCAGCGAAGAGCAGAACTGGAACTGGGAAGATTATGAGTGACCACCATGCAGAGTTGGTGGGCTTTTCCATCGTGAAAATCAAATCAAGAACATCATAAGGTGAGAGAATGACTAAAGCAGAGGCATACATAGCAGCTTGGCGACTGGGTTACAGGGGCGATTATTCTCTCGTGGATCAAATTTATCATCCTGATTACAAATCTTTTGATTACAGAACTGGCATCAAGGCAAATTTAGAAGACGACAAGGTCATCACTTCCACACTCAATGCCGTTATGACCATTGGGCATTTCCAAACTATCTATGAAAGCGAAGACTTTTTGTGTGTCGAATGCTTTGTGAAGCGTAATTACACTGAAATCACTGGTTCTGAACCAGATTATGCTGCCCGCATCACCGCTGTGCACTACAAGAATGGAAAGATAATAGAGCAGAAGACATCTACGAATCCTTTAGATTTTGATCCTAGTGAATACTTTGACTGGAACTGGGAAGACTACGAATGATCAAAAAGCAATTGGTAGGCTTGCACCAATAGTAATATCGGATCACGAACATTAGAATGAGAGGAGCGAATGACTAAAGGGGAAACATATGAGCAAGCTTGGCGACTTGGATTTAAAGGAGATTTCTCACAGGTTGATAAACTTTATCATCCAGAATATTCAACTATCGATCACACGACAGGTATCAAATCCAATCTGAATGACGATAAAGCTGTGGTTTCAACACTCAGTGATTCCATTGTTCTTGGTGCCTATGAAGTCGTGTCTGAAAGTGAGGAGAATCTGACGATCAGAGTTTACAGCCGATTCAAAGATTATGAGATATTCCGCTGCGCTACTACTTATGCAACGTACAAAGAAGGGAAGATAATTACTCAGAAAACTGATGGTAGAGAACTGGATTGCGACCCCAGCGAAGGTCAGGACTGGAACTGGGAAGATTACGAGTAATTAGGTTGGAGGTCCTACACCATCACTTTTGGAAATGCCAGTGCCTCTGATGCTGTGTTAAAGAACTTGAGTTTATCACATGAAGCGCACCTAGAACCTTTAAGTGGTTCTGATAGAACGCACCAACATATTTTACAACGCTTGGCTACTTCTTTTAATTTCATTTTCTCTCCCAAAGATGAGGAAATGATCCGGTTATTTGAGTTGCACAGTGCCGGTGATGAAAGGCTCGTTTATACATAAATTCCGACTAATTCTCTCTCAAATCCACCGACTTCCTCATCCGCTTTCCATTCAATCTTTTGAAAAGCAAATTTATCTACTCCTTCATTACTAAGCTCTTCTGCAAGGTTTTCATCTTCCAAAGCAGCACTTGCTAAAAGTTTTTTCAGATCGATATTGGTATAATTGTCCATAAATCCTCCAGAGTTGTTATGTAATTAAATTATGATGGTTAGATTATAATTCAAGGGTTGCTACTTGGGGAGGAGGAATGGGGGATGACTTGGCTAGAATCAGATGAAAATCGGTTGGTGAGCTTTACCATCGTAGAAATTAAAGCACGAAAAACGGTATGAGGAGAGAGTGACAAAAACTGAAGAATTCGATAAAGCACGTCGACTTGCTTATAAGGGTGATTTTTCGCTGGTTGAGAAACTGTATCACCCTGATTGTAAACACTTCGATCATAGAGTTGGATTGGAAGTCAATTTAGATATGCAGAGTGCATTGATGACAGCATATGAAAACACAACTTTTGGTCCATTTCGGGTTATTTATGAAAATGAAGAATTTTGATGCATACAACGCTATCTCAGAAATGAAAGTACTAAAGGTAATTTTGTTTAGTCATTGGTTTCTGGCATTAATTATATAGATGGAAAAATCATTCGACATGAAACATCTGCTGAAGAACTAGACTACGACCCCAGCGAAGGCCAAGACTGGAACTGGGAGGACTATGAGTGATTGGGTAAAGAAACCCCAGCCTCTTTTGAGGCTCGGATTTACTTGGCGTTGAAGAATTTGTGCATTGGGGTGGCTCAGTATTTCTTAATCCCTAAGTATCTCAGAGAATTAAAGTCTCATCTGGGCCTACAATCAATCGGCCATAGTTCCAATTACGCTACCAGCTAAAATACCTCCAACAGCATAAGCTCCAACAAACTCATTCAATTTTGGGAAATCATCCCACGTTTGTGCAGAAGCCATATGGGCCTGAAAGCCTGAAGCATCACGATAAGCTTCGAAAACTCCTAAATATGTGAAACCTGTTGTGCCCTGACTTGGATCATTATTTTTGAATTCAGGAGCCTTGGTCACGACATACACAATTGGATTTGGCTCCTTTGGTCCCTGATGGGTGGCTCGCATCCATTTCTCATGGCTCTGAAATAGTTTCTCCACCTCCCCCACTTTGTTATCTGGCACTCGCATCATCATCATAAATGTAGATGAATCTTTCGTGACCACAGCCTTGCTGGAATGACCTCCAGCAAGTGCTAATGAAATTGGAAAAAGCAGAATTAGAACAATTGTGATTAGCTTAGACATAATAAGTATCCATTAATAGTGGAAATGGCATCATTGCCGCGTAAGTCAATTAAGAAAAAATTAACCTACTGAATGATAATACTAATATTTGGCTTTTCTAAATGGCAAGACAGGTTGGAGAAATGATCAAAAGATTCTAACTGACCTTTCTCAAGTGAAAGTTTGGTTCCTTTGGTGTTGAAGAATTTGTGCAGGAGAGGAAAGTCGCATCAAGGAGTCTTTGCTCTTGGCAAAAAGTTTTAGAGAGAGATTGCAAGATTGTTCTTCGAATCAGATCATTCTCCCTTTGGCTCATTCATTACAAGTCCTTCGAGCATGTACAAATCAAACCCCGATGCATCTTCTTTATCAATTTGCTCCTTTTCGTTGAGGCTTAGTTCAAGAATTTTTCCTTCAAATTCTCCGTAACCATCGAACCACATTACACAAACTGTCGAACCCGCAGTAATCTCGCAGCGTGAATGTCCTGCAAATCCAGACAGAGGATTTTTTTCAGAAATCCAATTGAATCTGGCAACAATACTCCCACTCAAATTATCGTCCAAAATCGTTAAACCAAATTCACTTTCACTCTTTCCTTTGAAACCAAAACCTTCTCCAAAAATTGAAACTTCTCCAAAGCGTTTAATGGTGTGAAAGTGTGTTCTTTTTCCTGAATCCTTCCAGCTTTTACCGTACTCAGCAGAGATCATTTTATACCAACCTTCGACTGGAATTCTCTGAGCTATTACCGGTGATCCAAGTAAGACTAACCCAAGCAACATGATAATAACTTTTTTCATTATATTCCTCACCCAACAATAATTGTGTTTGCTATATTTGGCGAAAGCACATACCTACAAACGTTCGTCCATTGAGATGGTAGAGAAACTTTTCCACTTTGGGTTTCTGAAGTCAAGTTTGAGAAGCTAAGGGGTTAGTCTAAGGATTATGATTAGCTAAACTTAGATATATTGGGCTGTCTATTAAATATTATTTAAAATAATGTTTAACAGATATCAAACAGCTTGTAATCAATACTTTTAGATGCTAGAAGCCAGAAACTGGCAGGGCCAGCACCAGTTGGGTTTATTGTGAGTGAAGTCAAATCACAGACAACAGCATAAGGAGCATGTATGACTAAGGCAGAAGAATTCGATAAAGCACGTCGACTTGCTTACAAGGGAGATTTCTCATTGGTTGAGAAGTTATATCATCCTGAATGTAAGAGTTTTGATCATCGAGTTGGTATGGAAGTAAACCTAGATATGCAGAATGCACTTGTGCCGGTCTACGACTGCAGATTCGGCCCGATGAAACCACTGTATGAGAATTTTGAGTGTCTAAGCATTCACCGATACATCAAAGTGCTTGATAAGGAAGTAATGTATTGGTCAGTAATCACTGTACTGAATTATCTGGATGGAAAAATTATCAGACATACTAGTGCAATTGAAACACTAGACTACGACCCCAGCGAAGGGCATGACTGGAATTGGGAAGACTATGAGTGATTGTCAGGTAGACAGTTGGGGAACTACACCGCCACAGAAATCAAATCATTTAGCGTAAGGAGAATGAACTATGGCAAATGCGCTTAAGGGGAAAGCATCTGTAGCAATTGCTTGGGTTTGCCCAAACAAGCTTGCTGCTGAGGCAATGAGAGAGTTTCTGCGGGATCATTTGGAGTGGATGCAATTGAAAAGTTACCAAGATGGACCCTTAAAATTGATACATTATTCAATATCTGAAAGCCCTGAATATGTGCATGATGACATGGCGTGGGGTAAGGGAAAATATCCAGAAACCACTGGCAAAACCATATTTCATTTGTATGAAATCTACGACAATCCTGAGGGATTGCATCATCACTGGATCGAAGGTGCTGATTTTTTCCCCGTCTTGAGTGAGCTCCTCGAAACACATCAAATCGAGGAAAAGGTGATGAACCAAATGACAGTGATGCAAAGCCTGTGGGACTAATCAAACTGGGGACTCCCCCACCCTCTCAAGATTCTGGTGGTGGGGCTGGGTGCGTTGAAGAATTTCTGCAGGGATGGGAGTCACATCACGGAACTACTTCTCATGGCCAATTATGTGTTTCTGAAATCACAGAAATAATTTCTGATGATTCGACGTCCGTACCGCCTTCCGTACGTATTTTTGCGATGTCTTCTCTTTTCCCGAATGCCATTGCAGCTTGTGGGTCATCAACCTCCATCAGAGCAAAGATCTTTGTTTCGTCTGCGTTTGTACCAGCCCAAATCATATTCATTCCTGCTTCCTCCATCATCGGGCTAATCTTTTTATTTGCTTCCAGCCAAGCTGCAAATCCTTTGTTTATCTTAGCAGAACCTAGAATTTTCATTGGAGCGTCCTATTTGTTTTGTTTACATGCAACTAGCAAAAAGGTTCTTTCCAACATGAACTCGATGAAGTCAAGGCTGAGAAGCTAATTATTTAATATATATAAATTCAAAAAATACCCCTATTTTCAGCCTCTGATACAGTTTAGTTGTTCGATATTCGACATTAGCGAACTCATAGAATTAGGACAGAATCACTAGCCTCAGTTAGATAGCTTGACTAAAAATGTTAGTGGTGGGATGGACCAGCAATGAATTAAATTCATTGCTACTTCAAACCTGGGGAGGTTGTATGAGGCGTACCATATTGATTATATTGTTTTTATTACTCTTTGCCACTTCAAGCTGCGCTTTGCTAGGTTTAGAAGAAGAAGAAGAAGAAACCACAGCGGCGGACACTCCTACTGCTTCCACTGTCACAACAGTGACTCTGCGTGCTTATGAGTTAGATGACAATGCAACAAGTTCCTCTACCCCCATAACTAACGCAGAAAAACAGGCTGGAACTTTTACTGAGATCAACGATTCCACGATTTCTAGTAGGGGTTGGACGATGACAGATACTGGAGCTACTTATTCTGTTGAGGTGGGTAAGTCTTGTTATTCTTGGTCAAGAACAACCGCTACTGCACATACAGTCAATGGCGTCTATTATCCAGCTGGACATTATCACTACAACGCTGCTGACCAGACGTCATATTCTAACAGCGTTTACAACTGGACTGAATATGGTCCCGAGCATTCACAATCAGAGATTGATACGACTTGTGGTGCAGGAACCGGAGGAGTAGTCAAAACTGCCAATTCTGACAACTACACTGCAGATGTGACTATCTACTTAAAAATCGATAGCGTTACTACTCAGTAAGCTGGTTCTTTTATCTTCTACAGAACATCCCACAAACAGTCACCACACCTGCACTCTTCCAAGCATTTTCTCTTGCCTGCTGCGAATCTAGCAGTGGCTATGTTAGGAATCTAATCACCATACAATCAATGGCTTGCAGGGTTTAAAAGGTGGTAAGGGCAACAAAAAGGGCAACATTATTGATAACCAGAGCAGATTTGGGACTACTTTGATCTAGTCCCATCCCCACCTCTCGCATCACACCACACTAGAAAACTCTGCATCTGCCATGATGCGAAAAGTAATTTACCCCCCTCCTACCTAGTTCACTAAATCCATCCCTTCTCTGAGGCAAGCCTACCCACTTGAAACTGATCAAACTACTGCCTACCGAATTGCATTGACCTGAGAGGTTTTAAGATAGCTTTCAAAGGGCAAATTTTTTTTGCATACATTTGTAGATAAAAAACAAAATCAAACTGGTGAAGGTTCTGGGTATTTTGAGAGGCATGTCTGAATCGAATGATTACCAACAGTTAGACAGTCATTAATGCGCTAACACTTAATTCGTGACGTATGATGGTACTTGAAGTCATGCGGGTCTATTAATAAAATAGATCCGTGAGTGAGCACAATTCACATAGGAGAAATCCAAATGGAATTGACTACAGAGAGACGAACCCCGAAATGCTTTAGTCTTCCCACATCACTGCTGGATCAACTGGACGAATTACCGAGACGGTCAGTATCAAGATGGGTTGAGGAAACATTGAAGGAGAGACTGAACAGAAGGAATGCTGCGGAGGCTGGACAGCAGGATAAATAAGTTCCAGTGACTACAAACGAAAAACCCCAGCATCCCTGAAGTTTTGGCGACTAGAAGGGAATACCGGGGCAATCTTTAACAACAACCATCTGTGGAAACAGTTGTCTGCATGGTGCAGTTTGGCACTCAATTAATATGATACATCAAATGTGCCTCACTCTCAACGATCATTTTATCCAAAATCGATCGTGCCCAATTGCATCCCTGTAGATATCTGAACCTCCACTGATGGTTTCCCTTCATTGAGGAAGGAACCATCATGCCAGATCATCCAAGTGCCACATCGGTCAAAGTATCGATTGGGGCAGAAGATCCCAAAAAACCATCCAGTAAACCATTTACGTTTGGTAATCCAAATAAAATGTCACTTGCTGACATCTATAACCATAACCGCAAACCTGAATCAAAGGATCACATTGCTACAATCAAGGAACTGCGAGATTTTGTAGACCAGCACCAGGACACGATCAACGAACTCCAACTCAGAAAAGATAAACTGCCAGAAGGTGCGACACTCATCCCTAAGGAGCAACAGGAACTAGATCAGCTAAAGGGATGGATGAAGGAAAAGAAGACATGGCTTAGGTGTTTCTGCTGGTCTGGAACATTTGATGTCAATCAAGGTCCACCAAAGAACCATACTCTGAGTCAACACTCTGGACGTCTGCAGATCGACATTGACTGGGAAGGCAAACCCAGAATTCAATCTAAACGACTGAGGGATAAATTAGGCAAGGATCCACATATTGAGGCCAGTCTTCTCAGTCCCAGGGGAAGAGGTGTCAAATGCGGAATGCTGATTCCAATCTGTACCAATGATGCAGAACACAAACAGGCATATTTTGCGGCAGAACGGTACTTCAAAGAGACATATGAAATAAGGATTGATCCTGCTTGTAAGGATGTCCGACGCATCTGTTACTTCTCCCACGATCCCCAGCTCATCACCAACTTCAATGCTGTCCCTCTCGACATCGAGAAGTGGTCACCAGACACAAAACAAACTTCAGAATCCCCATCAGCAGAATCTACTCACACATCTAACCCAAAGTCTCCAAAGGCCAAACAACCCCCAACACTGGAGTATGAGGAACCTACAGAAGAACAGTGGGATGAAATCTTTAATCATATCAAGAATCCTGATGATCGAGGCGTCTGGATTGATGTCGGATTGGCAACCAAGCAACACTTTGGAGATGCCGGATATAAACGTTGGGCGGACTGGTCTAGCAATTCCAGTAAATGGGATGATGTGGAGGAATCTGGACATCGAGAACGTTGGGACAAGTTCAATCCCACAAGCACCAAAGGAATTGCCAAACTGATTGCCAAGGCAAAGGAGGGTGGATGGTCTGGGGTAAAATTGAAAGGACAGAAGAGAACATCCGCTGACGCGGATCATCCAGCACAGGAGGAGAAGGAAACATCGACGAAGTCCAAGTCCCTGTTTGATGCAAGCAAACATCAGATTACCAAGTTTGAGGGAGTCACTGACACCTTAAGTGAGTGGGATGAAACCCTCTGCAGTTTTGTGGCAATCATCCGTGCTGGTAGTTTCGAAGACAGCAGAGGGACACCTCAACAGTTTGCCAGAAAGATTGTCAAACTACGGGGGTATTTAGAGTCTGGGGATAAGAAAAGGTATGACACCAATAAAAAGAAACTGCTGGGGGTAACTCTGGCAGGAGTATTCCGAAATGGCAGGGAAGATAAGCACCTCACTCAGTATTCTGGGTTGGTGCATGTGGATCTGGACAAACTGCAGATTGAGCAGGTTGAAGAGTATTGTAAAATTCTGCAGGAAGACCCATCTGTTCTAGTTGTCTTTGTCAGTGCATCTGGGAGGGGTCTGAATGTCATCTGCTGGCATCCTCTAGGACCTAAACATCATGAAAATGTGTATTGGCTTTTTAAGGGTCATGTCCAGCAGTTGCTCAACTGTGCTGATGATGCCTTTGATGATTCTGTTCGGAATCTCTCCAGCTTGTGCCAAGTCTCCCATGATCCCAATGCCCATCTGGATCTGAATGCATCACCCATTGCTTCTGTTGTTGAGGATCTGGGGGAGATGGATCCTGGTGACATGTCCCATAAGGCAGAAGAACCCAAGGCTGCCAATGAGGCAGAGACTGAAGCAACAGAGAAGGACAGTGCTGATGAGAAGACCCCAAGTACTGCAACCAAATCAGATGCAGGGGAGACAACCAAGGGAAACTTCCACATAGAGAAGAACAAGAGTGGAGAAGATGTTTACGTCCCCAATCACCACAACATCAATGAATTCTTTGACATCAAGAAGTTCCCAATCTGGTACGACACATTCACACGGCAGATACTAACCACAATGGGACAAGATGATGGGACTGTTGTCGAATGGAGTGATGCTCTGACGATCAACCTAACAATGAATTTCCAAAGTGTTAAGGGAATGCGAAGGCTAAGTCGCAACATTGTCGATGACATTATCCATATGTATTCGAAGCAAAAACCACGTAATCAACTGACAGATTGGTTGTCTAGTCTGCAATGGGACAAGACCCCCCGACTGGATCATTGGTTGAGTAGCTACTGTAGAGCAGAGGATAATATCTATGTCAGAGAGGCAGGCCGATGCTGGTTGCTAGGTGCAGTGACCAGAGCATATGAACCAGGGACACAGTTTGATCACTGCCTGATCTTTGAGGGACCTCAAGGGTCTGGTAAGTCCTCGGCAATTCGTATTCTGTCCAATGGTTGGTTTACAGAACTGGAATCTTTCACAGGGAAGGAGTCTGCAGAAGTACTAGCTGGAGGGGTCTGGTTGGTCGAACTGTCGGAACTGGATGGAATGAAGAAAAGTGATGTGGAGTCTGTGAAGAGGTTCATTACTACACTGACTGATCGATACAGACCTGCATACGGTAGGCACGTTGTCAGTATCCCCAGAAGCTGTGTGTTTGCTGGATCTACCAATGAATCTTCATATCTGCGGGACAGTACTGGAAACAGAAGATTCTGGCCGGTCAAGTGTGGAGACATCGACCTGGAGCAGCTGAGAGCAAACAGGGATCTACTGATTGCTGAAGCTGTGCACCGATACAAACAAGGTGAGTCTCTGCTGATGAATCAGGAGGCAAGGGAGATTGCAGTAGAAGCACAGGAAGATCGATTCCAAGTGGACTCCTGGGAAGATGACATCAGAAAGTACATTGAGATTAAGAAGGAAGTCGCAATGTCAGATGTGCTGGAAACAGGATTGTCTCTGGATAACAAATCACTGTGGACCAGGGCAACAGAAATCCGAGTTGGCAATATTTTGATGCGAGAAGGTTGGAAGCGTCGAAGGGTACGAGAAGGCAAACAAAGGGTCTATCGGTACTTCAAAGAAACATAATCTGCTGTTGTCCCTATGTTGTCCCTATGTTTGATGAAGATAGGGACAGCTGAAGACTAGATAAACACTGGGTTGTCCCTATTGTCCCTATCAAATCATATAAAAGATTATGTAAATATAAATGCAGGGTATATAGGACACCTACACACGTACATATGAGTATAAAGTTTGGTCAAATAGATAGGGACAATAGGGACAAGGAAAAAACACAATTCAACTAACTGATACTAATGCTTTATTTTTGTCCCTATGTTGGTGATTAGATAGGGACAAGATAGGGACAAATGGAGAAACAGATAGGGACAGGACAGCTGAATACTAACATTACG
>JAQWOT010000278.1 GCA_029245725.1 SAR324 cluster bacterium
GCAGATGTTCGATCCGTTGCCACTGATCATCACAGAGAGCATAGCCTCTGGTAGTCATTGGACTTCTCTTGAATAGGGAAAGGGAAAAGGGCTTTTCCCCCAAAGAGAACGATGTGCCTCAAACGATCAAATGTCTATTTGATGACAGGCCCTAGTCTAGGCTTACTTGGGGTTGTGTAGGTGTTTTGAAAAGTTTTGGACTGTATTTGTAGTTGAAAACTTATGATTTTCAGTAAAGCAAAGCAAACATCTGCTCTATAAATTTGCCCTGAACACCAATTAACCCTTTGATCTTCAGAAAATGAGAATTGCAATTTTGTTAAGTTTTCCCGAATTTTTGAAAAAAATTATAGCTTCCCCCGATTTTGCAATGAATGATGGAAATATACTCTATTCAAAGTCTATAAGAAAAGATTTGAAAGGTCTCGCATGATGCCAGGTGGCAAAATTCTGTTAATGTGCTGCAACGGTCTTCTGGTAATGACGGGTGCTTACCAGGCGGGTGGATTGACGGCAGGGATCTTGGAGCAAAGAATCATTGAACAGGAAGCCGCCCCCTTGATATTGCCAGCAGTTGCTCCTGAAACAAATACAAAATCCCATGTAAGTGCAGATTACAAAGAATTTGTGGTAATTCTTGAACGCAATATCTTTAAAGCGGAACGTCGGCCACCTCCCCCACCTCCTCCACCCCCACCGAAAGCTGAGGAAGTTGTGGTGAAGGAAAATTTGCCTGAAGTTGGACCAATCGGTCCTGTGTTCACCCAGTTAAAATTGGTGTTGACGGGTACGATGATCTATGACCACAACGCTTTTGCATTTATCGCTGCAGCCAATCAACCTGCCTCGTACAAGATATATCAAATTGGTGATTGCTTTGAACCAGACAGCGTGAAGGAATCAAAGGATATTCCCTGCCCTCCGAACAAAGTAAAAGTCTTTGAAATTCGGGACAGAGAAATCATCATAATCTATCAAGGACGAGAAGAAATCCTAAGCATGGATCAACAGACCCAAGCAGTTGCAGCAGCAGTTGCAGCAGCACCAAAGCCAAAGCCACCTCCCCCCAAACCCCAACCCAAACAAAAAGCTAGGCCCTTACAAAACCAACAAAAAGCAGTGCTGAAACCTATTGCTCCCAAAGATCAAGGGCCCTTGATTATTAAGCCGACCTCTGAAGCAAACAACGAAACACCACCAGATGACCAGAGGATTTTCAGATTTGAAAGAACTTATGTTGATGAGCAACTGGCCAATTTCAGTCAGCTACTGAATGACGCACGGGTCGTCCCGACTGAAAAAGATGGTACTCCACTTTTCATGTTTAAGTTCATCCGTAAAGGTAGCATCTACGAAAAACTTGGCTTGAAGAACGAGGATATAATCCTAGCGATCAATGGGTTTACTGTGGATAGCGTACCCAAGGCTTTGAAGCTGTTTGAAACCCTTCAATCCGAGCGAGAAATTACTCTGAAAATTGAGCGTGGTGGACAAGCAACAGATTTCCAATACTACATCGACTGACCGTTTATGCTTGAATTCTCAAGATTATCTGTTCCAATAAGTTCTTTTTTGCACCCTTCTTTAGAGGAAAAAAATGGGACTCTTTGATATGTTCAAATCAGACGCGGGAACAGAAATGACCCCTCATTTCGCGTTCGTTACTGCGCTGATTTATATGATTGCGGCCGATGGAGAGATTCAGAATGAAGAAATTGGTCAGTTGTTGTCAGTATTAGGTGGTGAGAAAAGTTCCAATGGAGTAATTGGTGTTGGAGCTCAGAATGAGAAGCTTCTGCGAAATGCTCAGAAATACGTGCAATCAAATTCTCCTGATAAATTTTTGGAGGAGGCTGCCCCATTGCTGACAGATGCACAAAAGATGTGTATTTTGACAAATCTCTGCGATTCTCTGCTTTCTGATGGCAATGCCGACACAACAGAACAGCAATTATTCTACAAATTTATGCAAGGATTTGGAATTGCTGAAGATCGCTTTCAGCCTTACTTTGAAGTGATCGTGCTGAAGAACGACAGGACAGTCTTCACAAATGATAGTCATCCCAAGAATCAGCCAGGCTACGAAGTCAAACTGCCTACCTGATTATGAAGGCCTCATCAAATTAAAGATGAGGTCAAGATCTGCCGAACCATTGCATGCCTTATAGCCACATCCCCAACGTCTTCACCCTCGGCCCAGCAGGTACTTTCAGTGACCAAGCAGCAAGACAAGTTTGCTCAAATTTCGATGCCATTCACTACACCAAGAACTTCAATGAAGCGATTATACGTGTAGCAGAGACTCCTCATTCAGTGGCTGTCGTTCCAATCGAAAACTCTGTTGCAGGAACCGTAACACAGATCCAAGACGCATTGGTGACTGAGGAACTTATTATCTTGGATGAGTTCCCCATGCGCATCCGCTATGCACTACTGGCTAATGCTCCCCTCCAGCAAGTGACCCAATTCTTTGCCCACGAACAGGCCTACGGCCAGACGCTGCAGTATACCGCTAGGCATCTGTGTAGTGCTGACCACATCTACACAAGAAGCAATACAGACTCTGCTACACAGTTCTTTTCAACTAGTGAACAACGGATTCCTCAGGCAGCGATTGTACCTATTAATCTGGTTGAAGAACATCAAGATTTTGTAGTTGCCCAGGACATTCAAGATTATCCCAACAACACCACGCGCTTTGTTGTCGTTCGCAAGCGAGAGGATAAAGAAAAATTGGATTTCAGGCAGCGAAAAACTTCCCTCTTCATAGAATTTGAGACTGACCGTGCGGGATTGCTTTACGAGATGTTGAGTATTTTCAACGCTTATCAAATAAATCTTTGTCGCCTAGAGTCGCGTCCTTCCAAACGGATCCCTTGGTCATATGTGTTTTTTGTTGATCTATACAACAACCAAGAATCTCAACAATGTTTGAGTGACTTGGAGCATTCTGGATTCCGTGCTAAAATTTTAGGTTGCTACGATTCATTGCCACCAATGTGATTCACAGATCACAATCACTTTAAAACCGCTCTAAGGTTTCTCTTTTTGCAAATTGGATTGTGATTTAACAGAGAGAACCCCAATAATCTTTTGCTTTCGTCAGATTTGAATCAGAACTTGGTTCAGTAGCTTGGGGCTTATTGAAAGGAGAATTTTGATAAGATATTGAAATGCGGGGTCTGAACGCTTCCGGTGCTTCAGGAAGGATCATCCAGAATGATTAGTTTGTCTCGGTTCATTATTTGATCACTAGGCTGCTGTGCGAAATCTTCCGGACAGAAATAACTCGTACCCTCTATTTTTGTAATGATTGCATTAGACTCGGAAGAATCTATCGAAATGTGGGTTGCTCCCATTCCAGCTGCTGTGTTCAGTAGTTGATTCATAGCTTCCCGATAGCCATTTCTAGAACTGGTAAGAACCGTTGAGTTTAATGCACCTCGCGGAACACATAGAGGATATTTCTTAGGATCGTTCATAAAACCAATTTGTCTGCCTGGCTCTGTCAAAATCACTGCAGATTGAGTACAGCCAAACATCATTCCACTCAAGAGAATTACAGATAATTCCCGCATATAACTTCCCATTATTGAAATACCTCGATCATTTTTCCGCCTGTGGATGAAGCAACTTTAACTAACCAGTCCATCTGCCACCCGGTTCTATGAAGTTCCAACCACTCATCAACAATTACCACCGGATGCCTCAAATCAGGCATGTCCTTACATCGACAGCTAATTTGCATTTCGTATGTACCTGGCATCTTTGTAACCAACTCCAATGCAGCAAGTTCTTCACGAATACTTAGAACCTGCTCTTCCATGACTTGGCCTGTTTCCAAGTCAACTAACCTTAGAGCAACATCGGATGATGATGTAGGTAGATGCAAATTGCCGGCAATTCGTTCGCTCACATGGTACGGTCGGGTTCTGCGAAAATCTGTGAAAACTCGCTGTTGCTCAAAGAATGGCTGATAAAGAAGTGTCTGCCAGAACATCAAGTGCTGGAACCGAGTTGCCTGATCCTTCTCTCTTCTGAGAGTCCAACGCCAGGAGTGAGGATCTGTCACCCAATCAACCCTCCCTAATCCAAATGAAGTCCTCCTGAGCACTCTGATCCCTGAGCTATCTTTTGAACCATCCCAATTGAATGTGGCTTGACGTTGAGAATGTTCGGGAGGCAATAGATCAATCTCCTCATAATTCCAATTTTGCTTGTGTCGCAGGGACCAATCCCAACTCAGTGCCTTTTCTGAATTCATGAAGAGTTCAGCATATCCTCGCTCGCCTTCTGTCTGATCGCCACCAACAACAACAATACGCTTCCCCTGTGAGAGAAATTTTTGGAAACTACGCTGAAATCCTACGTTTCTGAGATATTTCTTGATGGTAAAATTATGGAATATCACCACATCAAATTTGAACAACTCCACCATGAACAATTCCTCAACGGGAAACTGAATCAAGGCCAATTCGTTCTCAGGGATATTGTTGGCATCCTCAAAGGGATCACGTAAAATGAAGAAAGAAATTAAATCAATCTCAGGGCTATCTCCTAAAAGAGATCGTAGATAACGAACATCCCAACCTGTTCTTCCAGCTATATGTAAAACCTTCAACCGGTTTGAGCGAACTGGGACAGAAAGATAAGCCAGATTGTTTTGTAAATTGGTTTCACCATCTAGAGGTGCCAACCGAAGCTGTAAGAGTTGGTCACCTGTCTTATTAGGTTTCCAGTTTAGGCTGAGTTCTATTTCTTGCAGCGTCCCGTCCCACTCAATGATTTTTTTATCCAATAATGCTTTCCCATCTGTCAGCACTACCTCGGATGATCCTGCCTGCAAACTCTTGGAAGCGTGAATGTTTATGGGCAAATCAAGGCTTTCATTTACAAAAGCGACCTGGATATTGGCCTCTATCCTCAATTCTAAATCAACTGGTTGGGGTGTCTGCCAAACGAGAGTATTCAATTTAATTTCATAACTTGCCAAGTTCTCACCAAGTTCCCTTAGAGAAATGTCTGCCTCATTCTCTTGCCCATCAGTTACCAAGAGTAATTCACTTCCCTTCGGAAGATTTGTTTGTCTCAAAAACAAATTAAGATTGTCTGATAAACCAGAAGTTGCTGACCAAATAACAGAAGAATCTTTGTTTTGAGGATCAAACCAATTCAGGTACTTCAATTCTCTTTTTGAAAATTCTCCTTCGATTTTTTCTTGAATTTCATCAGGGATGAGTAATGCGGGATTTTTAATCGGCTCAGCAGAATGTTGTAGCAACTGACGGAAACTTTCACTTGTATCGACGAGTACCCAAAGGGGGGGATTGTATTCTTCTTCAGAGTTGATCAGAACCTGGAGGCTCCAAATCAACAAAGCTAATAAAGCGAGACGATTGGTAATTCCGTAGTACCTAAAAGCTTGCTTACGTTTTTGTAGGATCAGTCCAACGATGGATATTAAGAGAAAGGCAAGAATCCAGAGAAACCAGAAAGAGTTCATTTCCATAAAAGAAGATTAGAAGAAGGGGCCAAATGGTTGCGAGGTTTTGTTTCGGAGACTGATCACAACCTGACAGGAATTCCGGAGGTCCGCAAGAATTGTTTCACCTCGGACACAGTATAGGTCCCATAATGAAAGACAGAAGCTGCCAGGACTGCATCCGCTTTACCCAACTGGATTGCATCTCGAAAGTGTTCTAGTGTCCCGCCGCCCCCTGAAGCAATTACGGAGATAGAGAGCATGGTGCTAACCTTTGAGTTGAGTGGATTGTCAAAGCCATCCTTGTGGCCATCAGCATCCATGCTCGTCAATAGAATTTCACCTGCACCACGATCCGATGCTTCTTGGGCCCACTCCAGAGC
>JAQWOT010000279.1 GCA_029245725.1 SAR324 cluster bacterium
GTCATCAACAGCAGATGGCCAGCTTGCAGCACGAGCCCAGTAATCATCATGACCTTGTGACCGTACAGATCCATCATTTTGCTGGTTTGTCCCACCAAAAGCAGGCTGGCACAGGCTTCTACACTGAACAGCAAGGTGGTCAGAGCCAGGCTGGACTGGGTTTGCTCCGCAATGGAGATAGTTGTGAAAGGCCAGATGAAGCTACTGCTGGAGACACTGAAAAACACTCCAGCAAAGAGTAACCAGAAGCGGGTGGGATAGGCGTGCCACGGGGCAGGTAATCGACTCAAGCTACTTCCCACCAATAGGCCGCTCGAGCGGATGTGGGAGGAGGGATGAAGTCCGTTCCAAGGAAGCGCAGAGTGGTTTCTTCCAGCAGAGAGAGATTGGCTTGCTTGTGATCCAGCCGTAGCGGTTCCTTGAGCACCACGGGAGGATTGCTCATCACTCGTGGTCGACTGGAATGATTCGCTGAAGAAGCGTGCAGCATGTAGGGATGAATGAGGTAGAGGTCACCAGCCTTGCCAACCAACTCCCTGAAATCCTGGCATTTCTGAATGATCGAAGGGAAGTCAAAAGTTCCTGGTTCGATGCCCTCTGGATGCTTCAATAACTTCTGGGCTACATGAGCCGGAGAATCTGCCGCAATGAAAGTTCCACCTCCCTTTGTTTCCACATCACTCCAGAAGAGCACCAGCAGCAGAGCCTGCTCACGACTATCAGCGAAATGCCGGAAGTAGCTCCCGTCTTTGTGCCAGTTGAAGCCCTCGGCCTGGGGAGTCCGCCAGGGCTTTTCCGCACCGAGGCTGAAATTGATGATGAAGGCATCTGACCAGACCCAACTGTTAATCTGAGTGAAATGCCGCGATTCGATTCCTAGGATCTTGGTTTCAATCCGCTCTTCGCCTCCAACGATCTCGCAGAGGGCTTCCCAGGCTGCCGGTGCGATCTCTGAGATGGGAGCCTGGTGGTGATGATTCATCCAAATGATCGGCTCTGCACACTGCTGGGTTGTTCCATAACCGACTCGCTCCAGCGCAGCCGCCGCCCACGACTGCATCAATTCCACAGATAATCCCGAAGAAATTTTTAGGAACCCTTCCTGAAGAAACTGTTCTTTCTGTTCGATTGAGAGAGCCATCGAAGTTCCTATGTTAATGGACAGCACTGTTGCTGATGATAATCGGAAACCAAAATGTTGAATCCTTGAATCAACTCAAAGGAAGCTGTTCAGATTTCGCTCGCTTTCTCACATGGTTTCAGTGGATGAACAAGGAATTCCTAGCTAAGCTGGTATGTGCATCTGTTTTTGGTTAAAATTATCTGATTTCTTACAGTGGGGAGATAAAAATAGTTACAAATAGAATTCAAAAACAAATTTCTTTGAAAGATTTAAAGTGTGTGTGTAGTTTCGTTTTTCTATTCTGGTACTATTAGACCCTAATTTTCCCCATCGAATTTAGGGTTGCGTGAATTTGCCAAACCTGTAGCGAGTTTTGAACGATATGAAAAATCTGCGAAAGTTACTCATTCTCTGTTTGTCAGCACTTATGCTGATCATCACTAATCCCATTGAGGCTGCAGAGTATGACCTTACCCTACATCATTTTTATGCCCCAAGCGAACCTTCTCATACTGAGGTGCTGGTTCCTTGGGCTAGGGAAGTCGAAGAACGTACAAATGGCAGGGTAAAGATTGTGATTGCCCCTGGAATGAGCCTGGGCGGTAAGCCTAAGGATCTAACCGCGCAAGTCAGGAGTGGGCAGGTTGACCTGATTTGGACAGTTAACGGCTATAGTGGAAAGGAGTTTCTGAGAACAGAGGTTTTTGAATTGCCCTTCGTCCACACTAATGATCCGGTAGCTACCAACTTGGCCATGCGAGAAATGTTTGAGACTGATTTGAAGGAAGATTACCAAGGAATGGAGGTAATGTTTCTCCATGCTACACAAGGCCATGCTTTCCAGTCAAACGGCTATGGTATTCACAAGCCAGAAGATCTGCTTGGCAAACGAGCA
>JAQWOT010000280.1 GCA_029245725.1 SAR324 cluster bacterium
CCCTTCCACCCAATCACGATAGCGAGCGGCTCGCTCACTACGCAGGGTACGCACAGTGATTGTGCGTGGTTTTTCGTCTTTCTCTGGATGCTGCAAAGTCAGCGGAACCATTTGTTCAGCCTGGTGTAGCAACAACTCCCCTGGGCTGGTCTGCTCATCAAGGGAAACTCCACCAATGGCACAGAGATAATCCCCCTCTCGCACATTGAGTCCTGGTTCACAGAGTGGCGAACGAATCTTCGAACGCCAGGGATCACCGGCATAGAGTCGTCGAATCACGTAGCGCTTGGCAGCCACATCCCACTCCAGATCAGCACCGAGTCGCCCAAGTTGATAACGCCGCTTGGGGGGATAATCTCCTCCATATTCGTAGGCATGCGAAGTGCCGAGTTCACCCTGCATCTCCCAGATCAAATCCGACAATTCAGCCCGTGACGCAACCCGGTCCAACAGCGGACGATATTGTTCTGCCACTTCCTGCCAACAGACTCCAGACATCTCCTCATCCCAGAAAAACTCTTGCTGCAGACGCCAGGCTTCGTGGAACATCTGCTCCCACTCTGGACGCAACTCCACAGCAAAGCGCAATCGATCCAGATCCAGCCAGCCGGTCTTGCGGGAAGGTTCCTCAGGAGAACTATCGTCCTCACTCACATTGGCTCCAGCTTCCAGCACCCGCAGACCCTCTTCACTGGCATAGGCCATCGTGCGAGCAGAAGGAGTCACTTCCAGGTAGTCCAACCCCTGCAGCAACAGCTCTTTCTCCTGTTTTTCGAAGTCGTAGGCCCAGAGCAATCCCTCTGGTTTTCGCTTGCCTGGCTTTTCCTCCTCGCTACCACTGCTCAGCGGAAACTCACTGAAAAGCACTCGCTTGCGCAGGCCAAAGACCTGTCCATAGATGCCCTCATTCACCGGAAACTCAATGATTCTCTGGGACAAACCCTCCCAGTCGATGCGTAGTGGGACCGGTTCTTCCTTCTTCTTCTTGTCTTCTTTCTTCTCGGTACTCTTCTCGCTGTTTTCCTCTTCTCGCTCTTCAGGTTCCTCTTCTTCCTTTTCTCCGGGAGGCGCAGGTTGTTCCAGAAAAGGGGAACGCAGATCATTACGTAGAGCAATCAGGTAGGGCTTCATGCTACGGGCAAAGCTAGCCCCAATCTGCACAGTGTCCCAGATCGGTTGGTACGTGCGTGAGGAGAGGAAATAGAGCCACTGCCCTTCCGGATCAAAGGCAGGACCAAAGTCATAGCGTACCGGTTCGGTCACTTGTCGTGGTTCGGGTTGATCCACGGAGCAGAGGAAGATGGCAGATTGCTCGGTGTTCAGGTGTTTGCTGTAAGCAACCCAATTACCATCCGGTGAGAAGGCAACATCCTCGATTTCGCGCAGGTCAGAAGCATCCAGCAGTGTTAGTGTTCCCTTCTCCAGGTTCAGGTGCCACAACTCCAGACGACTGGTAGTCAGTAACAAGGCGGGCTGAGTCGGAGAAGCGACCATGGACTGAACATGACCTTTGGGCAATTCAATCCGCTCCAAAGGCAACACCGAAGCCTCTTCGGCAAAGAGCAGCAGTTTCTCCTGGGAGTTTTGTTCATCGGCAATCGTCACCAGCCGTCCATCCATGAGATACGTTGGCAGTCGATAACGGGCTCCCTGTCGTTTACCATGCTGTTGCACTGCAAGTTCCCAGAGTGGCATTGAGGCCAACCTGCCACGTACCGATAGAGCAACCGAGTGTCCCTTGGGATGCAGAGCGAAGTCATCCCACTCCTCAGAACCATAGACGAACTTACGCTGCACATGAAACTGTGGGGATGGCAAAGTAATCGGCAGTACCTCACCAGTCTCCTGTCCAGGTCCCCAGCGACATAGACTCCCTGCCTGGTGGTAAATCACCTGGGACTCACCAAAAGCGGGCTGGCGTACGTAGAATCCAGTTTCCTTGGTTTCTTGGCGCAGATCACTACCGTCTGGCTGACATGACCAGAGGTTGCCAGTTCGATCGACATCAGACAGAAAATAGATCCGGCCATGCCACCAGATCGGGACGACCGGATTGCCCGGATGATCACTGAGGATGCGCTCGAAGGTTCCTTCCCCACTCACATCGACCCAGATCTCTCCATGACAACCTCCCCGGTAGCGCTTCCAGCGAGAATTCTGGACAGTATTGCGGCCCAGTACTCGTCCCAATCCAGCAGGTTCTGCCGAAAGAGTTCGAGCCGGACCAAGATCCACTGAATGGATTGGACCTCCTTCCAGGGAAACTTCATAGAGTTGGGCATCTGCATTGCCATGAATCGAGCGATGCGCTCCACAGAAACGGATTGAGGTGCTGTCAGCACTCCAACCATCGATGTGCAGCACGTGCCCCACGTAGGTCAGCCGTCGCAAGGGGCCACCCTCAGCAGGTAGACAGTAGACCTCCTGCTCACCTTCTTCTGCAGCGACTAGAGCAAGCCAGCGACCACAGGGAGAGAGACGAGGGGTCTGCAGTTCGCTACGGGATTCGGTCAGGCGCTGGGCCCGCCCACCCTCCAGGGCGACTTCCCAGAGGTTGTCTTCAGCAACAAAATAGAGTTGGTTCGTACCAAAAGTGGGGAAACGGAGATAGCCGAGTACAGGAGAATGCATTGCTTCCATCAATCAGGGGAACGACAGTCAACAGAAAAAGGTTATCACGATAGAGGAGGTATTCTGGCGAGGCAAG
>JAQWOT010000281.1 GCA_029245725.1 SAR324 cluster bacterium
ACGATCAACTAACTTGAAGCTTTTATCATTCGCAATTGCCACAGTTAGATAATCGATGATTTCTTCTGATGACAGCGGTGCGGGTGCCTCAAGATCCCAAAAACTGACTCGATGAATCTCCTCACCTTGAATTCTTCTTGCGCTCTGCTGAAGTGAGACCAAAAGAGATTGACTCAAGTTGGTCAACATTTGATGTCGATCCGTCAGTTCACTGATTGGATACACCCCCGCCCAGGCAATCGAAGAATTCTGAACGTCAATTGCTTTGAGGATCAAGGCCTCATCGTAGACAGTCCCATAAACAAACAATTCCACACCGAGTAGCTTGCCAAGTTCGCGATAATCGTTTGGAGAAACAAACTCAGAAAGTTGGATTTTCTGCTCTTTTAGAATCAATTGCAGTTTTGAGCGATCTGTAACCCGAAATCTCTCTCCACGAACAATTTTCACATGCGTATAATCGATCAACTGCTCCAAATCGATCGCCCTATTCCGACTGCGCTGCTTGATTCTTGAAATTGCAATCGTTCGATAGTTACCCACTAATTCATTGACAGAGTTAGCAATGCGTTCAGCTAGTGCTTCAGTATCTACTCGAGTCTTCTGTGCAAAGATCAGATTGGGAAACGCAAACATTAATAAAATGATGGGTAAACAAAGCCAATAGGATGCATTCCGACTAAACACTGACAATGGGGTGCTCCTCGCAAATTTTTTGGTAATAGCCCAATAACTGTTTATGAGCTCGGTCAATTCCTTGCTGTGCTTGATCACGTTGATAGGTGTCACTCGGTTTCCAATGTCTGGTTTTGAGTCGATAGGGGCGAAGTCCGTGCTCCGAATCAGAACTTTCACAAAACAATTCAGTGATTGGCGGCTTATCCATCCAAGCATTCCCAAGATTGATTTCTAAAGCTCGATACCATTTGGCGAACTGTTTCAAACGCGCTTCCTCGAAGTAACCTACCGGATTTAGTAATTCAATAACCTTCCGCAAAGACTCACTAGACACGTACCGATCGTAATCAACAACGTATAGGCTCTCTGATAAAAAGAGTGGTCCACCATGTAGAAAGAGCCCCTTACTTTTGACAGTTGACCCACTCTGTACGATCTCCAGGCCAACACACCCTTTTTCTCCAGCCAGAACCGCATCTTCAACATCTTCCACAGAAACAATGTTCAGCTTAGGGTAGGCTGCCATCACGATTCCCGTGTATCGACCCTTCACAAAGACCTGCTGCCCAAATCTGGAGAGTGTTTTCAGATTCAGTGGATGTTTCCTCTCAGAAACCTTGGAAATTAGGAAAAAGCCGACGATGTCCTGGATTTCTGTCTTCAGAACCTCATTGTAACTGCAGAGCATTGCTGAACCAGCTATACGGATTCCTGTAGGCTTTTCCAAGTGGTAATTATACATCCCCCATTTGGTAACCCGGGATGGATCTCTTAGATAGTATTGGGTCATCGAAAGGAGTTCATCTAACCCAACAACCGTAAAATCGACTTCATCCAATCGAATTAGTGAAGACCCGTTGTGTGGTTCTTCTCCCTCCACTCTGAGTTTGTACGGTCCAAGCTGCCAATCGTAACCTAAAAATCCCAGACGGTATGGCCGATGGAACCGTTTTCTATCAACAAATACTGAGAAGCAATTGGGTGCTTTAGAGCGAACCTCTTGCAAAAAGTTCAGCGCTTCTTCGAGTTTTAGGCTGCTCCGTGATTTGCTTTGGGACAAAATCTGCAGAATTACATCAACTTCTTTAGGAGATGCTCCAAGATCAACCAGTCTCTGAAGGAAATTATTCAGTGTGCGCCCAGAACGGGGAATCGCACAGGTCACATGAAAAGGTGCATTCATAAATGGTCTAAATCAAGGAATCCATGTCATGCAACGGACGTGCGAACCTTTTGGGGCCAAATGATCGTATGATCAGACATTGTTAAGGAACATCATCGGGTTAGAGGTTTTGCCTTGAAGGGCATGGGCAAGACGTCAAGATAGGAATCAAATTTTTATTCAAGCTCTCGCAACCAAAGAAAAATGTCGCGAATCCTGCTGTTGTTAGTATCAATTTTCTTTTGCCCTCCCGTCTTTGCTGAATCGTCGCATGCATCACTCTTTGTAAAAACTGTCGAAGAATTCTCAATTTTTCCTGGGGAACAGCCGAATAACACAGTCTATCGCGATGGGAAATTGGTACTACAAAGCCCATCTGTTCAATGGTTAGACCTCATTCAAATCAAGGGCACAGATTCATGGCTGGTTTCAGGAATTGATGAAGAAGGTAAGTATCAAGGACATCTTCTCCTCAACGAGAAAGACAAGCTAGTGATGACCAATCAGGGCTACGGAGTCTATGATATTCTAAAACAAGAAACCGGTATTTTAGAAATTTACAGGACCCACAAGGGTCAACTGGAAATTATAAAAACTAAGTATAAGTCTGTGCGGAGTCCAACTGCTTCCCTAACTCATCTGGTCTTTGCCCACATTCGAGATTCCCGAAAAGAGCGAAACAAGCAAATCTTTGAGTTCCGTCTTCATCTCATTCGCCACGACTCTATAGAAATCAAGAGCCTCAAGCTTTACCCAAAAGATGAGTCTGCCAAATTGGAGATGGATTGGATAGACAAATCCAAAATTCAAATTCGTTATCATGACGGCAAAACTAAAACTTTTGATCTAAAGAAGTACGCACCAACTCTTTTTTGACTGATCCCAATCCAATATAAATCCCATACTGGTCTCCATGTTAGCTCTCCCCTTCCCAGCGATTGATCCCGCTCTGTTTACTCTTGGTCCCATCTCTTTGTTTGGTATGGAGCTGGGCCCCTTTAGTCTGCGTTGGTATGCTCTGGCCTATATTGCGGGACTACTGCTCAGAAGGGTGTACGTCAATCGTATGCTGTTAGCAGAGGCTCGTTGGCCTGGTGGGAAATCACCTGTTCCAATGGAGGAAACCGAAAACCTCTTGATCTGGATGACTCTTGGAGTTGTGTTGGGTGGCCGACTTGGATATGTCTTGTTTTACAGCCCACATCTGCTCACAGAACCAGCAAGCGTGTTTGCAATGTGGAAAGGAGGAATGTCTTTTCATGGAGGCATGCTGGGTGTGGTCGTCTCTGTGATTCTCTATGCCCAACGTCACAAGGTTTCACTCCTCTCTCTTGGAGACGCCATCGCCATCGCAGCTCCAATTGGCTTATTCTTTGGACGCTTGGCAAATTTCATCAATGGAGAATTATGGGGTAGAGTTTCTGATGTTCCCTGGGCCATTGTTTTTCCACAAGTAGAATCTTATGCCCTGGCATATCCTGAGCTGGCAGCCACCATCGGCCAGGGACGTCATCCTAGTCAATTGTACGAAGCAGCCTTGGAAGGTCTTATCCTCTTTCTTGTACTGGCTCATCTCGCCTGGCGCACCGATGCTCTCAAGAGGCCTGGCACTTTAGTTGGCACATTCTTGGTGGGTTATGGCTTGGCAAGAGCATTCTGTGAATTTTTTAGAATGCCAGATGTGGGGATTGGCTTTGACCTAGCTTTTGGCAACCTCGGCATTTCCAGAGGGCAGTTGCTCTGTCTACCGATGATCATCGCAGGACTGCTGTTTCTGAAGTATGCACAAGGAGCACAATCAACCGAGCCAGCACCAAAGTCGTAGATTGCTTACTGTTTATCTCATCATCCTTTTCTAGAAAAATTATTGAGCAATTGTTCCCCAGGGATAATCAACAAATAACGTTGTTTCCTGCCCCTCAGATCCCGTTGCCACGTCAAAGCGATAGATAAACCCTGACCCAGTGACAAGTCTCGCTCCCAGCCCTGTAGAATTTCTCGACTCATCCCAAAGATCCTCTCGCTGCTCTGCAACTGTTCCCGTCTCATAAAAGAAAGCGAGTTGGAATCCTGTTCGAAAATCTCGAATGAAGTATAAGTCAAACGGAGTATTCTCGTCGGTCAGGTTCCAACGGAATTCATAGCCATAGAATTCGGTGTGAGCTCCACTGAAGCGCCCTCCAGCATAGGAACGCAAACGCGAACTACCACCGAGGCTACTGGCTGTTCCATATTTTCTGCTTGCTTGTGTATCAGTTGCTAATTTCTTTAAGCTTTCATCACAGGGATCACCTGCTGTGCAAGTATAATTAGTTCTCAAATCATCGAGAATTGATTGATAGTCAGTCACCCCTTCCTTGGTCACAGTAGCATCTGAACGAAAATAGTTGATAGCAAAGGTGCTACTCTCTAGCAGTGGTATGTACCCGGTCAAGTTAGTGTCGACCGTGTAGCTTTCTGAAGAGTCTGCTTCTATCGATGGAGATTCAGACCTAGTAGCTACGAATCGGACACCCATTCGAGGATCTAACCGGTCATCCGTAACATCGATCTGGGTTCCGTAGGTCAATCTTTGGAATGTAAAGGGCTCTGGATCGGCGTATTCCTGACGATTCTCTTCTTTCCCTTGATAGATCACAGCGCTGGGTTCTGAGCGGATGTTGTACTGGAGGGTAAAGAACTCCAGACGACGCTTCAAGAAAGTGAAGGTCAGTCGACCTCCGTACAAGGAAGTATTCTGTAATTCGACGATGTTGAAGTCGTCTGGATCCGAATCGATTCCTCGCTCACCATACTGCTTTTGCGAGCCCTTGTTGAATCTAAGATAGGTCACATCCAGCAGAACGTTTTCAGGCCACAACTCGATATCGGTTACACCAGTAATGGTTCCTTCAACATCTCCACCAACACCAACCAAGAAAAAATCTGTGGTGCTATCAAAGGTGTTATTGAAGGCTCCAATCACCCCAAGCCCTGTCCCCACACCAGGTAAGATGTAGGGTATAGGAGCGATCAGATATCCAAAGTCTCTTGGGAATTGTGAACGTCTGCGTTCGATGGCCTCTGAAAAACTAGTTAACAGAAGCATGGGAATCATTATCCAGAGGATTCGTAGAAACATAGGATCTCTCATTTACATCTAAGGAAAAGTAACAGAGTGTTGGTTCAAAAAAATATTCTTGCAGAATTTCAATGTATTGGATTGACCGGCTACATGTGCAAATGCTGTTCTTATTCTCAGAAACTAGAATTAAAGATAATTTCTGGAGTAATAGACAATCTTCCATGGCCTCTTGATTTTCATCAATCTTTTACTTGGATTAGATAAGTCAAATCAAAGAATACTAGATGGAATCCAATTAAAATTATTATTTTTCTAGAGTAATAAATTTCAAATTAGCTAAGATTTGGTTAAGTGTGATTTATCCATTCTGTAAAATAAGCGAGGTTATAAAATGATAGGATCAGCGAATAGAGCATGCAAAGCGTATCTGTTAGGGTTGAGTTTTTTATTCGCTCCAATTGTGTCTAATGCTGAATTACCAGTTGGCACAACTCCAAAGACCATTGTTCTAGAGGGGGAGCAGGGCAAATTGGTTGACGGTGGTGGCCCTTGGAAAAGTGACAGGTTCCTTGGTTACGTCACGATCCTTTTTTATGTGGACCCAGATGAGAGTGACTTGAACAACGCAGCCAGTGAGGCACTGAAGAATGCTAATCTGCCCGCAGACCAAGTTCGCTCTGTAGCGGTGATAAACATGGATGCAACGCTACTCCCGAATTTCCTGATCCAGGGCAAGTTGGAGGACAAGCAGAAGGAATATCAAAACACCCTCTATGTGATGGACTACAAGAAAGTCTTGGTAAATGAGTGGGGTCTAGGCGATCACAACAATGACGTTGTGATTTTTGACAAGCAGGGGGAGGTGCTCTTCAGCGTGGATGGTCAGCTGAACGACTCACAGATCGAGCAAATGCTTGCAGCTGTCAAAAGTGGATTCAATTGATTGGTAGCCTGATCTGTCATTTTTGAGGAAAATCCGGGGGGGGCACTTGAAAGGTCATGTCAGGATTTTCCACTTTCCACCCTTCGCTGTTGCAAGTGGCCACACAGGCTTGCTGCATGATTCTGAGGATTTTCCAGTAATGTTCTGCTGCAGGGCTCTTCATCCTGACATAGAGAAAGTACTGAATGGATCCTGACTGAATCGCGCTCATTTCGACACTCAACTCTTCTAAAAATGGTTGTAGCCCATTTTGGTCGATGAACAGCCCAATCGATTTTTCAAACGCACTCGGCACGAGATCCAAGCAGATCTCCTGGTGTTCAAGGCTGATTCCAAAACTTCCGACACAGGCAAAGGCACCCATCGAGAGATTTTTGATTGCTAGACTCAAATAATCACTAACCAAAAATGTTCGGATCATTTCTCTTGATTTGATCTGAACAAACTCTGGAGTTTGGATAACGACCTGACCAAACGTTCCATCTGGCAACAAAATATAGTCGTTTAAATTGGATGAAAACCAGGGTTCATCATTAGCAATCGGCTGAGAGATCAGCTGAGACATTTCGCTGAGAGGCATGCGCAACTCACCCCCCTCCAGAACCGGATTGACCAGATGGGAATATATGTTTATGGACTTCACCAGCCAAGGCACACCCTCGTAAGTGACCATTTCCCCTTCTCTGACGGCTCCCAAGTTCAATAGGAGCTTTGCCTCTGCCAGAAATTGAGGTAGATACTTCTTTAGCCCAATCGCAATCCCAGCCAGAATCAACAACGCCAAGCCCAAGAGCAGCCAGTCTCCAGTCACATACAAAACAATGAGAAAGACGGCTGTTGAGGCCATCATCATAAGAATTCTGTAGGTGTAGAAGAGCACTCGTGAGTATTGACTTCTGGTCTGAAATTCGTCGACGTCTTCCTTCGGAACCATAAAACGCAGCACACTCCGCATCCCGAACCAGACTGCCATGGTCGCAAGGACGGCCAACATCAGGTTTAGGCCCCGACCTGTTAAGAAAGCTCCAAAAGCTGACCAAACACTTGTCCAGATTGATTCCTGGCGAATTTGTAGATTTCTCAATTGCAGCTTAAACAATTCCAGGTTTCGCTGTGCCTCTGCCTTACGCTCTCGCCAATCTTTCTGAATTGTTTGGATTTGTCTTCTTGTCGCAAGATCGACCTCAGCTTGAGACCACTCTTCAATCTTAAGAATCGAGTTTTCAATTTCTGAAAGATTTTGCTGATAAAATTCTATGGTTTTCCGAATTCGCTCAATGGCTCTCGGCTGCTCAGTCAGATCCTTCAGGCTCTGAAAAATGGGTTGAATGATCTCGATTAGATCGCTTTGCCAGTCAAAGCTCTGATCAGGCACCTCCTTAAAATTTTCTAGGTCCAGTCCTCCAGTGACGATTGACTCAAAAGCTACCTCTGCGTTCTTCAGAATCTTCTCGGATTCAGCGACTTGTCCTTCAAGGGCTATTTCTGTCAACTGCGTTGGATTTTGATCTAGCTTTGCCCTCAGATCCTCGAGTATCTTCTGCTGCAAGCTGATGATTCCCGTAAATTCAATCAACTGCTTCTTTAACTCCTGCTGACGCTGTTGTGAATTTTGCTCTACGCTTTGCTGGATCTTATTCGGAGTATCAATCTGTTGATGTTGTCCCAGCCCTTCTGAGACAAGAACGAAATAGAAAAGAGCCAAACAAGCGAGTTTGACAATCAATAGCTTGGTGTGATTGGGAAAATGCATTTCAAACTTTTCAAGATCAATCGTTTCAAGACTCAAATGAAAAAGTTATAATTAGATATTATCCAAAAGCTAAAGAATTTATTTTTCATTTTTTTGAAAAAACTAAGAAAGATGGGAGCTGGTGCATTTGCGTCGTTTAGACAAATGAAGTAATCTCCGAGATTTGGAGATCTAAGGATGCAATGTCCTCACTGTGCTCATCCTGACTACATTCTCTATGGCACCAGCCGTGGTGTCCAACGCTACCGTTGCCAAGCCTGCTGACGGATCTTTCAGACGCTACAACGTGGCAAAGATCCAGCCCTCAAGCAACAGGTCTGTCAGCTCTATCTAGAAGGGATGGGGAGGCGAGCTATCGGCTAGGTTCTCGGCATCCATCACAAGACTCTCTCTCGCTGGTTGGTGCAAGCTGCCCAAGCACTCCCAGCAAGCCCACCACAGACCGAAGCCTGCTCTTTCATCGAATTCGATGAACTCTGCTCTTTGATCACTAAAAAAAGTCTCAATGTTGGCTCTGGCTAGCGGTGGACTCCATCTTTGGCAAGTTCCTCGGCTTTGTC
>JAQWOT010000282.1 GCA_029245725.1 SAR324 cluster bacterium
GTCACCAATAGTAATCAATATATTCTTGTATAATTTATTCTTAGATCAGAGAGGAATTGTCGAAGCATCAATTCTAGTGACATCCTTACTTTATCTGGCTTGGAGAAAACAATCAAAATTCATGGCATTATTTACTAGATAAACAAGGATAGATCTTTAAAGATAAAATTAATTTAATGCAATTAACTTACGAATAAAGAAAATCAATTTATATTACAATTGAATAAAAAAAGTTAAAGCAATTGCATAGTTTAAATACATGAATAATCTCTTAAAATTAGAGATCTATTAATTCAATGTCCTCACTGCACGTATCCTGACTACATCCTACTCCGTAAGAATTGAAAGGTTAAACTTTCCTGCTGCTGAGCTTGTCAACGAACTCTTCAGAAACTGCGAAAGGGGTAAGAATCCGAATCTTCAAAGTGCCGGCTCAAAAGTATACCCTGAAGGATTGGGGCTCAGAGCCATTTGCAAAATCCTCGGACGACAGCGCGCAACAGATTCGCGCTGGTTTGTTCAGGCTACGGAGCAGTTAACAGCTACCCAACCAAAACTAATAACTACTCCTTCATTAAAATTGCTGAATACTGTAGCTTTGTTGCTAAAACAATCTAAATGCTGGATCTGGATAGCGATTCATTCTACTTTTGATTGAGTGCTCTTTTGTCTTTGGCAGCAGACCGATCAAGACCGCATAAGAGCTTTTCAAATAACTGAAGGGCTTGACACACCAGGAGTTATTGCACGTTTGTCTGAAAGCATACGAGCACTTGGTTCCCAAAGCTTTGCACCGCCAAGGCTGGACCTTCACCACCCTGGTATAATCACTCAATTTTCGATTTAGGCATTGCCTAGCTCGACTGTACCGTAAAACGCTGTGCTACAGTAAATCAAAAAGAATGTTTTAAGCTTCTTTGTAGCCACTTATTCTTAAACTAAATAATGTTTAAGTACCAATGTCTGTTTTTTGATTGCTCCAGACTCATGAGCAGATTGACCTGATTGAGGGAATTTATGACAAAGATTTTGGATGATCGCTATTTGCAAGAATGGCTGGCTCGGGAAGAACCAGAAGACGTATTGGATCCAGAATTACAAATTGTTGACCCTCACCATCATCTTTGGGATCTTCGTAAAATCACCTTCCATCCACATAGAGATTTTTTACAGAAGGTGTATCTGACAGAAGAATTTGCCAATGAAATCGAGAGAGCCGGTCATAAAATCACCCACACGGTGTTTGCGCAGTGTGCTGCTTTTTATAAAAAAGAAGGCCCAGAAGAGTTGAAAGCTGTTGGTGAAGTTGAATTTGCAAATGGCGTTGCGGCGATGAGTGCTTCTGGACTCTATGGGGATACCCAGATCTGTGCCGGAATTTTCAGTTATGCTGATTTGAGTTTGGGTAAGAAGGTCAAAAGCGTCCTGGAATCTTTACAAAAGGCTTCCCCAAACTTTCGAGGCATCCGAAGTCCATTTCCGTGTGATTTGAATTCGTATTTTTTGGATGGATTCAAAATATTGGGAGAAATGGCGCTCACTTTTGACAATTACTCACCAGATTATACAAGGCTGCGCAAATTGGCTGAATTGGCAGCGATGAATCCAGAAGTGACAATTATTGTAAATCACTTGGGTGGCCGGATTGATCTGAATGAGCAAGAGTGGAGGGAATGTCTCAGGAAGGTCTCCAAACAAAAAAATGTATATTTGAAACTTGGCGGGGCGCAACAGCGAGTGAATGATTGGGAGCCTGATTTTCACAGAAATCAGCAATCGCGGCCGATGAGTTCCGATGAACTCTGTGAGCGGTTGGGGAAATACTATGTGAAGGCGATTGAATTATTTGGAATTGAAAGATGTATGTTTGAAAGCAATTTCCCTGTTGATAAAGAGTGTGTTTCCTACAGAACAATCTGGAACTTCTTCAAGAAGATTGCCAATAATTTGAAGCTCAGTGAATCTGAGAAAGATCAGATATTTAGTGGGACTGCAAAATCAGTTTATCAACTCTGATTGTCTCTCTTTAATTCAGTTAATAACAGAGCTAGATTTGTTTGAGTGGCTTGTTACTAAGTAACGATTAGTTATGAAATCTCCTCTGTTTTGGAACGTTTGGTAGTTCTCGATAAACTGTTCTAGGATAAATTGTAAGGTTGATGGGTGTGTAGCGATTCTGTTGCATTCTTGCTTCACGCTGATCCCGAATCGGTTTAGGCTGCTTGTTCGTTTGTTGAGATAGAAGAATTATTTCCTGAATTCTTATTTGTTTATTTCTAAGTTGCTGTTCAGTCAGATTCAGAGTGCTTCTCTTGACACCAAGTAAAAATATAGAAACGATAATTATTAGTAGAATTCTTAATTGGTTGTTCATGGTAACTTATTCTGATCTGTATGAATTACTGATTGAGCATATCTTCGTTAGCAACATGGAATTATTCCATGTTAAACATACTATTGAATCGGAGTCCTTGGATGTCAAGCTATCTCGATTACCAACTTTCAATCATCGAAAAAGGTGTTTTGGAAGCTGCTAAGCGAATCGGACTAAATCCCACGATATTTGATAGTGAGGTGATGCCCCAGCACTATGCAGGTCATCAATGGATTGTTTTTGAGAATTCAGTGGTTGGTACGGTTATCAATGCAATCCCTCCACTCAATCAAACAGCAACAATTCCCTGGGAAGAGTGGTTTGTCATGGATGGAGAATTGCGCCACCATATTCTCTTCACGGAAAAGAATGAGAGAAGTACGATGAATTGGGAAGGACCAATGGATGATAATGATCATCCAACGCCAGTTCTGGGGAAACTCTGGCACGTCCACAATGCTGAACCCACACCTTATCTCCTTCCTTAACAAAAGCCCCCCTCAGTCATAGCTATCCACTTCGGATGAAACTGAAAAATTCTTGAATTCAGCCACTTGGATACAGTTGCTTCGAATTCTGATCAGCAATTGCGTTAGCGTGGAATTTTTATTTCAAAGACCTAATACACAAAGCAGGATTTTTTCATCGAGTTGTCCGAGAGAATTAATATCTCACTTTTCTGTTTGTTCTACCTCGAAGATTTCAAGGAAACCATCACAAGACTAGGCTTGAAGTTCTCTCTATGGGAAGGAGCCTCGGCGTCTGTTCACATGACGCTGACTTCGGGGGCATTCCTTACTGGATATGCTCTCTTGTTGGGAGCCAATGACTTTGAACTGTCATTGCTCTTGGCCCTGCTGATGCTCATGCAGAGCATGCAACTTCCCAGAGCCTATTTCTCGAACGTTCCGGACATTGGAAAACCCTGACTCGCTGGGGTGCTGGAATTTCGCGTCTGCTTTGGCTACCGATGGTATTGTTGCCATTTCTGCTTCCTGACTGGCTACACATCAGTTTCTTTTCTGGTGCTCTTCACACTAGCTAATCTATTGATGTGGCTGGGAGTTCCTGGGTGGATTACTTGGATGGCAAACCCAGTTCCAAGGCAAATTCGCAGGCGCTCTTTCAGTCAAAGAAATCCCTTTGCAGGTGGGTTGGCTATTGGTGTGAGTTTGTTGGGGGGGGGGGATCGTTCTGGATTTTTCCGAGAGAAGGACTTTGCCTATGATGGCTATCTTGCACTCTTTCTGTTGACCTGCAACACAGGAATAGCAGCTTTTTTCTTTCTAGGGAACCAGCCGGAACCACTTCAAGTAGACCCACAACCACTACCACCTCTTAGCACCTATTTCAGCCGGCCTTTTCAGAACAAGAACTACTGCAGAATCATCACTTTCTACTTTGCACTTCTCTTTCCGGTTGGAATTTCAATTCCTTACTTCTCTGCACACCTGATCAAGGTTCTTGAATGGGATTTCCGTCTAGTTGCGGCAACTCCCATTGGGACTTCGATTGTCTCGCTGATCGTGGAACCAATTTGGGGAGACTGGTTGATCGACATGGACATCAACCAGTTTTGATTCTTTTTACAATCGGAATCACCCACTTACCAATCTATTATGCTTTTGGTACTTACGATAGGTGAGGTTCAAAGAATGCTTCAAAAACGACCAAAGAAGCTGGAAAATATTTTGTCAACCCCTGTAGCAGAAAGCTTAATGTGATATTCCTGTCTGACGGAAGGCGATCAAGATTCCAGTCATGACCAAAGCACCTCCCGTCAATTCAAAAATACTCAAAGTGCGACTGAAGATTAGAAATTCGAAAATCAGCGTCAAGACGGGGCTAAAAGTGATCGCAGTCATTGCTTTGGCAATCGTAAAATAACGAAGGGAATAAGTATAAGTAATCCGTCCTAGAAATGGCCCAAAAAAAGCTGCCATTCCCAGCCAAGTCCAACCCTCTAAAGTGAGCATACTGACCTCCACAGTTATCCCTGGCAAAGTCAGTAAGATCAGGACAGCCAAGCTAAGTCGGAGCACGTTGAGTACCTGTGGATCTACCTCGTGAATGATTGACTTCGAGAGAACCTGGATTGAAGCGAAACAGCCAGCAGTACACAATGCCCAGAGTACGGCCTCCCAATCTTCTAAATTGATCGTGAGTGTGTCACCACGCATTAACAGAATACCGCTCAACACAACCGCTACTGCCATCCAGACACGGAGTCCTACAGGTTCATGCAGAAAGACCCAGCCTAGAATCATCGCGATGATGATCTCAACTCTAGAAATGACATTGAACATTGTTGCTGAACTACCTGCAATTGCCTGACAGATGGAGTAATTCGCCATCACTCCCAGGAAAGCTACAGCAATAATCACAATGATATTTTTCAGTCGGAAATTGGCTTTTCTGCGTAAATGCCAGGCACCAGGAATTGAGAAGAGCAGTGCCCAGAAGAAGATTCCCACTATGGCTACCATCGGTGTGATCGACTGCATAGCCTTGGCGTAAGGTAGAGGGAAGCAACCCGTAGCAATAATCGCCACCAACAGAAAGAACATCCCTCGGCTTCGGGGATCAGCCTGCATTGCTAGCACATTCACACAGTCTCAGATTTACTAAGCCGGCGTTCCAGCCAGCGAACTCCCATTGAAACCAAGACAATCAACACAAAGTACTCAAGCACCAAAAATGTGTAGATTTCCAGAGGTCGGTACTGGCTCACAACCAATTCATTTGCGCGTCGTGTCAGTTCAGTCATGCCAATCACAGAGACCAGTGAAGACATCTTGATCATGTACACGAATTGATTGCCAATTGCTGGAAGCACCCGTCGCAAGGCTTGAGGTAAAATGATGAGGCGCATTTTTGAACTGTAGCGCAGCCCCAATGACTCAGCAGCGTCGTGTTGTCCCTTCTCGATTGATTGAATCCCAGCTCGAAAGATTTCAGCCTCAAAAGCACTGTCACAGAAAGCGAGGGCCAGCATGCCTGCCCAGAAAGTATTGAGTGAGATGCCACTCATCACTGGTAGCCCGTAGTAGACCCAAAGAATCATTACTAGTACCGGAACTGAGCGGAGAGCTTCGACATAAGTACGATTAATCGCTCGAGCCCACGGACGCTTTGAGAGTCCTGGCAAAACAACAATCAACCCCAGTACAATCGACAAAACAATAGAATTCACTGCCAACAGCATTGTGTCTGCAAGGCCACTCAGTAAAAAAAGTAAGTTGGTCTGCCCTTGAGGATGAGTAGGCGAGATGACATACCAAGCCCAGGTGTAGCTACTACTACATCCAGTCAGGTTTAGCAGAGCGATGCCCAACAATCCTAAACAAATAATTGGTTTCACAATCAGATGATTTCCTAAGAAGAGGAATAATTTATCAGGAAGGGATTCACTGCGATTTGACCTTGTGGGATCGAACTTCTAGAGTGAAATGGTCGTTGCAGAAAGGCTGTATCGACACCTCAATACTTTAGCTGTCAATTGCGGAGACCTGCAAGCCGCAGAGACCTTACTTGGAGAGATCGGATTAAGAAGCATATTTCCAGGGCACTACTTGCCCTGAGTTGTCTGTTCCTGTTGGCTTCGCCCCTGCAGGCACAACAGTCACGCCTGGATAGCATCAAGGCAGATGGAGTTCTTCGTGTTGGAACACCTGGGAATTGGAAGCCAATGAGTTTTCGAGATCCTGCTTCGAATCAATACGTGGGATTTGATGTGGATTTGGTGACTAAGTTAGCCGAAGACATGGGAGTCAAAGTAGAATTTGTACCCACAGATTGGAAAAGCATCGCAATCGCCGTAGCTGACAAATACGACATTTCGACAAGCGCCTCTCTCAGTCCAGCGCGTGCGTTGGTTGCTGGTTACACGAATCCTTACTTCCGAGTTGCTGATGTGCCCTTGGTCAGTCAGCAGAACGTCGATAAGTTCAAGGATTGGGATGATCTCAATAAAGCAGGTGTGAAGATTGCTGTAACTTTGGGCACCGTTCAGGAACAACGTGCTGCAGCACTCTTTCCCAATGCGACTATTCGCAAGGTCGAAGAGCCTGCTCGAGACTGGCAGGAGGTTATCTCAGGTAGAGCAGATGCTTCAATGACGAGCAACACGGAAGCTGGTAACTTGGCTTCACAGTATCCTGAGTTACGTGTAGTACCTGTAACGACTGCACAGAACCCAACCCCCATTGCTATGTTGGTTCCTCGTGGTGATCAACAGTGGATTAACTTTGTCAATCACTGGATTCGCTTGCAAAATGAACGAGGCTTCTTTGAGGAACTGAAAGCCAAGTGGTCCTTGGTCGACTGAAATATTCCCCCAAAAAAGTGGGAGCACATCAACCTGTGCTCCCACACTATCGCTTTTTGGGATAAATTTTTCTTCCGTCAAGGTAGCAAATCGTCTGTGAATAATCCCCCCCAAATGCTCA
Source organism: SAR324 cluster bacterium (assembly GCA_029245725.1). NCBI lineage: Bacteria > Deltaproteobacteria > SAR324 cluster bacterium. The sequence goes on from JAQWOT010000282.1 coordinate 6,823, forward strand.
TCGTGTTTTCGGCTTAATTTTAAGAGCTTATCCGTAAATAAAAGATTGGCTATCTTTCCCTTCTTATCGATCCTTGTTGAGAGGATGAGCAGATAACCCGATGAGGAGAAAGATATGTCAAGAAAGAAGACCTGGGAAATTTCGGATGCCTTTTGGGAATTGGTTCAACCCCTGATTCCCACAGATCCAAGAGTCTCCAACAAGACCTACCAACGCCAACAAGGGGGTGCAGGAAACTGAAATATTCCAACCACCTCTACTTTTCGGCAATGGTTTACGTCTTACGGACTGGCATCATCTGGAATGCCTTGCCCCACAAAAAGTTTGGCGGGCTGAGCTCCTCGGCACTTAACGATAAATTCCAGCAATGGAGTGTGGCCGGTGTGGTTACTAAAATTTGGCAGCGAGGTCTGGCCGAATACGACGAACTGCAAGGAATTTCTTGGGCTTGGCAAGCGGCAGATAGTT
>JAQWOT010000283.1 GCA_029245725.1 SAR324 cluster bacterium
TGATGTGGCATCCAGAAATTTCATTTGATTTGTCGATTCGTGCCACAATCTATGGTTATCAGAGAAACTTTTGTTTATGAAGTACTGAGCATCGGGGTACAGATGAACTGCCAGGTTTGGTTCTTGGATTGGAGCCTGGCACATTCTGTGTTGGCAGGGTGTTCAGAATACCTTTAGTGGACCACGAACCACAATTGGCAAGGATCTGGGCCAGAGAAATGGTTACTGGTGCGTATCATCCTAAGTGGGTTCAATTGAGGACTTCATTAGGCACAATTGAAGCCATCGCATTTTTAGTCGAGTTGGAGCACCCTAAATATGTAGGCACCAGCTTGAATAGAGAATCAAAAGCAAAGAGGATCTTGGAAGCAAAGGGGAAGAGAGGTTCATGCTATGAGTATATGAAGCAAACTGTTCAATTTCTCCGTGCTGAAAAAATAGATGACAAGAATTTAGAATCACTTTATCAAGAAGTCAGAAAAATTAAGTCAGAAAAATCAGTTTCATTACAACTTGATCACACAAATTCTGTAGGATAGCCAATGTGAACTGACTTTGAAGTGAATCAAAAAATCTTGTCTTGCCTTGAAATGATGCGATAGTTTTCACAATTCATACTGACCCCGTCAGAAAATCCTCAGGTTCAAAAGTCCCCTCAGGAAATTTCCCCCAATATGCTAGTCATGATAGCCGATGCGAACCCTGAATCGCGCGTGCAGCTACGTAATTTTCTTGAAAATCAAGAGCATGAAATTCTCATCGCAGAGGATGGCGAAAAAGCTTTGGGGACCTTTCACGAACAAAAAGAGATCCAGGTAGTTTTCAGTGGTTTGATGATGCCAAAACTTGGTGGACTCGAACTTATGAAGGAATTGAAAGCTATTAATCGAAAACTACCATTTGTAGTTCTGATTCCTTTGGAATTTCCTGACATGGCGCGCCAGGCCCTTCGTCAGGGAGCTTGTGATTTCTTGATTCGTCCCTTCACCAATCGCGATCTTCATCGGACTCTGAAACGTGTCAACTCCCTAATGGCTGACTCACGCTTCAGCAACTACTGCTTGGAACACTCGATTCTTGAAAGCCGAACCATTGAGATGGAGAATGATTTCGAATATATTGGCTCCATTACCACCTTCATCACAAGAAATCTTCCCCGTTATGAGATTCTAAGACCCGAAGAACTCTTTACAATACGGATTGTACTCAAGGAAGCTTTGGAAAATGCCATTGTCCATGGGAACCTGGAAATGACGGATGTATTGCATCGGCTGGGATTTGAAGAGATGCGCGAAGCAATTGCTGAAAGACGTGAGGAAGAGCCCTATCGGAACCGCAGAATAGTTTTGAGTTACAAAATAAGTAAAAATTCTGCGAAGTACGTGATTAGAGATGAAGGCAAAGGCTTTGATCACGACTATGAGGCGGGGAATCAAGAAACTGAGGAAATTTTTCAGAATACGGGCAAGGGATTGCTCTTAATCACTAACTTCATGCATGAGGTATACTGGAATGAGCGCGGTAACGAAATCACGATGGTTCGCTATCGCAAGCGCAATAAAAGCTAGATATTCAATAATTTTATTGATTGGGCTTAGCTTTCTTTCATTTGCTTGCTCCACTGTTCAAGATACCAATATCCGCACACCGGCTCGAGAGCTATATAATCAAGCTGTCATCGCTTCCGAAGATCAGTTTTATACAGAAGCTGCAGAGCTTTTTCGAAAACTGAGCACTGAACATTCTGGCACCCAATTAGCCACACTAGCATACCTCCAACTTGGTGAACTTTTTTTCAAACGCACCAAGTGGGATGACGCAGAAGTCAATTATCGATCTTTTCTTATTAGAAATCCAAACAGCCATTTGACTCCTTATGTGATAAGCCAAATCATCAGTCTAAATTACGAAAGAAATCATTACGGCATTTTCATTCATGAAAGATCTTTTGACAGAGACATGGAGCCAAACCGTAAAATCATTCAGGAATATCAGAGATTCTATCTGCTCTATCGACAAAGTAATTACTTGGAGGATGTCACTGAATTACTTAGAAATGCCAGTAATGACTTGGCAGAGTATGAATTTGTTGTGGGAGAATATTATTTCTCACAAAAGGCTTACGACTCAGCTATCACAAGATATCTGTACCTTTTGAAAAATTTCCCGAAATTTGAGCGAAGAGATCAAATTGCTGAACGACTGATTGATGCCTATGAAAACAATCAACAGCCTGATCGAGCAAATTCCATAAGAATGATCCTTGAACTTCAATCATCTCAATCAACCTGAAATAATGATTTTTTCCCGTCTAGGTTTACTTGGTTTGACTGTTATCCTAGCTTCAAGCTGTGCGACACTTGAGAGATTGGTTCCTAATGAATCAGCTGAAGATAAGAACCAAGCGCAAGAGTTGGAACTACCCGCTTCAGTTAAACTTATCAGTGAAAATGAACTGAAAAAGCGTGAATCAAATCTTCAGGCAAAGCAGAATGCAACATCCAAAGAGCAAAATACTGAACTCAAGAAGAAAATTTTGAGCTTAGAGGCACAGCTTCTTCGTCAAGAGAAAGCCTTCGCTGAATTACAGGGTCAATGGACTACTAATTTTTCACTGATGGAAAAAGCTGTTTCGGAAACCCTTCGTGAGAATCAACAATTGATTGCTGAACTTCAGCAGAGTGTCGAAGCCATGCCCAATACTATGGTAGCTTCAGAAAAACCTCCAATCAGACAAGCTTCAACACCTTCCCAAGTCACCCCGAAGCCTATAACCCCAAAGCTTCTAACCTCACCAAATTCACAGGCTACTACAAAAACTCTGATCAATCAGCCCCCGAGCATCCCGGTAGTTGAGGAGGTTTCATTAGCATCACTCCAACAGAAACCCAAACCTCCTCCATTACCTGAGGTTAACGCATTGATTCAGAAAGAAGAAAAGGGCGATATACCGGATCAGGCTCCTCAAACAAATCTTACTTTGGAGGAATTTTCAAATGGTTCACAAACCAATGCTGCAGAAGTTGTTGATAAAAATAAATTGAATACAGCTGAAATTTTCGAGGATCTAGACTTAAACGAACCTGTACAGCCCTTGGCCCTTCAAAGGCGACCAGGTATTAAAAAATTATATAATCAGGGAATGTCTGCTTTTATTCAGGGTGACTATCCTGAGGCAGTAGATGTATTTGAAGGTTTTGTGGAGGAATTTGAAGATGATGTCGATAGTGATAATGCGTATTACTGGATCGGCTACTCCCAGTTTAAACTTGGCAAATGGGATGCTGCTGAGTCTGCATTTCGGAAGGTTTTACAAAACTATGAGCATCGTCCAACGTCTCAAGGTTTCAAGACCCCGGACGCAATTTACATGTTGGGTAAATTAGCGGAAACCCGGAAGCAACCCGAACGGGCCGCTTACTACTTCAAGAATGTCTTAGAGAATTATCCTGGTTCAGCCGCTGCTAATAATGCTCAAGAGGATTTAAGAACTCTACGATGACGCTAGTCATCCCTTTCCGACCAATTGAAGATCGATTCAGCCACTGATGCAAAAAAACTCTGAGTAGGCACCTCTTCAGCAGCAACAAGTGGGATCTGACGCATCATTTTTCCACCTATTCTCAATTCTAATGTTCCGAGCATGCTGCCTTTTTTAACGGGTGCCACAACTTTCTCAGGTAATTGATAGAACAGTCTCACTTTATCTTCTTCTCCAGGACCTAAAAGCAGTGAAGCCGACATCTGGGGTTTTATAGAAACTTTTTTATGCTGACCATCTTCTACTAAAACAGTTTGAGAAATTATTTTATCTGCCTCTACTAGCTCAGTTGTTTGATACTCATTAAATCCTTTGTCCAGCAAATGCGATGTAATT